>CAZZXW010000142.1:0-7781 GCA_964658095.1 uncultured Parafilimonas sp.
ATTAGCGCATGAAAGCTGGTAGACTAAAATGCATTGATGTATTAGCAGATAACAAAATTTCATTTAGAGGAATTAATATAAAGAATTTACCGCTAGACGTTGTAAGTAACACAGAAACTTTATATCACCGGTTTCATGAGTTACAGAATTATACTTTAGCGAATATTTAATTGAAACTATAAACGCATTTGCAACAGAGTTAGCACATCAACAACAATCGAAACTCCTATGTCTTTTATAATACTGCGACCATTGGGAGCAATTAATACTGCAAAGCAGCTAATATCTATAGTATCAAATAAAAAAGCCGCTTAATATTAAGCGGCTTAAAAATTTTATTAATTGTTTATTTGTATTTTATTTTTCTGAAAGAAAGCATCCATTCATAAACGTTTAAACCATTTTCTTCATAACTGGGATCGTATGCAGTTGAGGATGCATTGTGACCGCTTGCATTAAACTCAGTAAGTTTTGCCGGTCTGTATGGATCAAAACTATTAATATATTGAACATAATCAACGCTATACCAGGCAGGAACGGTTGAATCACCGCTGTTACAAAACGCCCAAACTGCAACGCTATCATCAGCTATGGGTTGTGCTTTTTCTGTTGTAGGCCAGTCTGCACCTGAAACCGGCACAATAGCAGTTATCCTTTTTCCGTAAGCAGTACCATAATTCCAGGTAATGCCGCCGCCCATGCTATTGCCAGATACATATATTCTTTCATAGTCAAGATGATATTTTCCGATAGCATAGTTAAGCATTGCGTTTACATCACTTGCAGTAGGCCATTGTTTAAACTGTGGTGATAAAACTATAAACTGGTAAGATGTACCCCCTACAACAAAATTCGAAGGAAATTTTTGATTGGTTATCCAGTTTGTGATACCATCGTGCTGAACTTTAGTAAGGCTTGATTGTGAACCGTCACCACATGACCCCTGGCCATGCAAATAAATGATCAACGGATATTTTAATGTTGGATGATCAGCATAATGCGCAGGTAAACATTCAACATAACCACCAACGTTTGCATCGATTTTTTTTGTGATGAGCGTTTCTTTTGTTAACCCTGTTTCAGTATAAGAACCATCAACACTGTAAGTACTAACCGGAACAGATGCTACATCATCTTTTTTACATGAGGTGGCTGATGCAACAATAAAAAATATTGTTGCGGTTACAAGTTCAATTTTCATAAACGGAAAATTTTTTTTAGGTAAAAAACTGGAATGCCGGATGTTAGCAAAAATCGAGCTAAAGTCAAATTTTAACATAAGAATGGTTTTAGTTAAGATATTATATTAATGGATTTTTGTAAGCTGTAAAACGTAATAAGCCTAATTGAATAGTTCAGTTATACAAAATCAGTATTTCAACTTAAGATTAACGCTCACAACTTGTTGCTTGGCTTAGCAAAAACCGAACTAATTTACTTAATAAGCTATTAATAGTCTTTTATGGATATCATCAAATCGAATTAGTGCCCGGTTAATTTTGATTCGAATAATAATTATAATCCTTTAAGATAGTTTCAAGGAATTCAACAGGCTCATGGTACTCTGTAATGCTAAGCACTTCTCTAACTTTATCACTTGTTCTGGCAGCAACTTCAAAATTATTATACTTTCTGCTGCTGTTTAAAACACCTTTTATAATATTCATATCCCGGTCGCTTAAGCGCATTACTTCTTTAAACTTTGGTTTATAGTTTTCATTTAGTTCCCAAAAAACAGTATCATTTATATCTGTTTGCATTTTGGTTTTTATAACTAATGTGCCCGCAGCAATGTCGCCAAGCCTTTGATTCTTTTTTGTATTTACAACCGTTAACAAGCCAATCAATCCAAAAAAATAAAAGTCAAAGGGACGCAACAGCCATCTTATTAAGTATTGATGCAACGCAGGCCTGCCGCCTGTTTCAGCAATTACTTTTAAGCCGGTTAATTTTTTGCCGATGCTTTGCCCGTTCATTATTATTTCAAATATCAAATGATATAAAAGTATGGGCACAAAAAACAGTAAATACACAGCAGATAGGTTATAAATGAACGGCATATCATTACCTGCATGTTTGTGTGCAGACGCAATTTTAGCAAGCAGATTCATTACAATAAAATAATAAGCGATTATAATAAGCAAATCAATCAGCCATGCAAACAACCGTTTGTGTATTTCGGGTGTTTCAAATTCAAGTTCAATATTTAAGCTGGTTGCAATTTTTATTTTTTCCATTATAGATTATGCCTGGATTAAAAGTACGTACCATTTATGATGCTTGTACATCTATATTAAAGAACTAAATCAACATTAAATAAGTTTAAATTCAATTGAACTTTAGAAGACACTATCAATTATAGTTAACACATATATTTAAACATGTGTCATGATTATTTTTGCACATAAATATTTGCTGTTTTAGAACCACATTCGCCTTGTGGTACAAACAAAATTGCATCTGCCACCACTACTCCATTTGCACCTGTTGCCTTAATCATAACATTCGCTTTTTGGCCTGCAGGTAATGCATAACTTTCAAGCAACACCCATGCACCGTTTGTTTGTCCAAGTGGTTTAAAGTTAGTATTGATCCATAAGTCATGCGATTTGGTTCCATCGTTTACTTCATAATGTGTTTGTGCAGCTGCGCTATCTGTTGAGGTAATATATGTATATACAGCGTAAGTACATGATTGTTTAATAAGAGGTTTAAACATTGCTTCCTGGGAATCTGCAACGCCCGATGTTTTCAGCCATGTAGGTCCATAACCTCCGGTGGTTTCATGCAACCAGTTACCTTTAAAATAAGTAGTATGCTGTGTTGTATCATTATCATTAACTATTATTTCCGGCACGCTTCCATCCATTAAGGGATTATTCAATATTAAAGATTGCAATGCTTTTACATTTACGTTTTGTACAGTTTGATTACTGTCAATAGCCATAGAAGCCGCGGCAGCACAAGTTTCTGCCAAAACCATAAATACAGGCTCCATGCGTATTGAACCGTAAGCAATATGGCTTGCGCTTAAACAAACAGGAACATATAAATTTTTGCACTCCGTTGATTTAGGTATAAGTGCCCGGTAAGAAATCGGGTATGGTGCAGGACAACTTGCTTCCACATTGCCTTCATTTTTTACCATACCATTTACTACAAGGCGTTCTGTATTATGAGAATCCATTGCATAAGCTGCCATGCCAACGCCATCAGTTACGGTTGTTGTACCCATGCAATTTGCTTGCGTCATAACATATTGGCCAATAAGTCTGCGGCTTTCACGAATGTATAATTGAGGAGTCCAATTACCGTTATCTGTGTACTCATCTTTTGGATAACCGTATTTCAACATTTGATTACGTAATGCAACCGGCATGTTCGGATCATGGCCGATGAAATACAACAATCCTTTCGTATAATCAGTATGCGCATTCAGAATTGCCTTTCTGCCGTTAGCATCAGCTTTTGGATAATTGTAATTCGTACCGATCATATCTGTAGAAAAAGGCCCGTTATTATTGATATCTGTTTTACTATTAGGAATAGCCTTTATACTTAGAAAAGCACTGATGCTTGTGGCAGGATACTTTGCTAACCAGCGCAGCATTAGCTGATATTTCGTTGAATCATAATTTGCAGGTCTTGTTATATCAATTTTGTCTGATGAATTTGTAGTAAGACATAAGCGATAATTGTATGCCTGGATGAGCGTATCACCTGATCCTGTTGGCTTTAAAGTATTATTATTGATTCCCCAGAGTAAACCGCTTGAAGGTTTGCCTGCTACTTTATAAGGATCAACACTATCAGCAAACTGATGCTGACCAAGTAATTGTACACCATCTAATGTTTCATTATAAACACTATTACTTTCTCTGCCTAAAAAGTAAGAAACACCAGCACCCGGCATAAGGTCACCTTCATAACTACAATCAATAAACATGGCAGCAGTAATGGTTTTTTTTATTGTTGATGTATCTGAATTTTGAACTGTTATACTCTTAATATAGCCATTACTTTTTGCGACTGAAAAAATGCGATATTTCAATAAAACAGGTACGCCGGCTTCTTTAATGTAATCATTAAAAATTTTTTCAGCAACATGCGGTTCAAATACCCATTGTTCAAATGTTTTGTAATAAGTACCGATGCGCCTGTAAAAGTTTTCAGATAAACCGGTAACAACAGATTGGTTGCCAATATCAGTAAATCCTAAACCGGCTGATGATAAGCCACCAAGATGTTCGCTAGGCTCTATCAATATCACTTTCTTGTTTAGTTTGGCAGCAGTGTAAGCAGCAATTACACCTGCAGAAGTACCACCATACACACAAATGTCATATTGTGCAAATAAATTGAATTGTTGTAGCAGAAATAGCAGCGTTACTAATTTCTTCATAGATATTGTTTGAAAGCTTCGATTAACGACTAAATATTTAAATACGCAGTTCTCACATGAATAGTATGAATGGAGATGAGATTATTTACCTAAAAAGCATCCTATCAAAAATAACAAAGAGCTACAATTTTGTAACTCTTTATTATTAAGTGGGCCCACCTGGGCTTGAACCAGGGACCCCCTGATTATGAGTCAGGTGCTCTAACCAGCTGAGCTATAGGCCCTGAGCTAATGCTCTTGGGGAGCGCAAAAATAATCAAAGAGTTTAATTTACAATGGGCAATTATGAATGCTATTTTTGAGCCATGCAAAACATAAAGAATATCATCTTTGATCTTGGTGGCGTAATCTTAAATATTGACTTTAAACAAACAGAACTGGCTTTTGCAAAACTTGGTGTAGGTAATTTCAATGCACATTATACATTGCAAACTTCAACACCACTTTTTCATGATTTGGAAACCGGAGCTATTGCGCCTGAATTTTTTTATGATAAGCTCCGTGAACTTTTGCAACTGCCTTTATCAAACGAACAAATAAAAAACGCTTGGAATGCTTTACTACTTAATTTTCCCAAAGAACGTATTGAATGGCTTAAACAAATAAAGACAAAATATAAGATTTACCTGCTTTCAAACACCAATCAAATACATTACGATGCATTTATACAATTATATAATCAACAGATCAATGATGGCAATTTTAATGATCTTTTTATCAAAGCATATTATTCGCATGAAATAAAATTGCGTAAACCCTCAAAAGAAAGTTTTGAATTTGTGTTGAAGCAGGAAAATTTAATTGCTGCTGAAACAGCTTTTATTGATGATCTTTTGCCAAACATAGAAGCTGCTAAACAGGTTGGCTTGCAAACAATTTATTTACCAACTCCCAAAACTATTCTTGAACTTGATCTGTAATTATTTCACTTCTTCAAAATCTATATAATCTTCTTTAGAAGGTTTTGCCTGTGGTTGAGTTGGCGTTTTTTGATTTGAAGCATAAGTGCGTTGTTGGCGGGTATAAGCTTGCTGTTGCTGCGTGTTCATTTGGTTAACCCTTGTTTTAATACTTGATGATGCTCTTGCAACAGGAATAATAAAATCAAATACCAGCTTATATAAAAGGTAAAATACGAGGAAACTAAATAGCCATTCAATCATGGTGTAAAGGTAATTTGGTTTAATATATCAAATTTGGCGCTATAAAATTTTTCACAACTGATTAACCACACAATTGTTTTGAAGAATGTTTTGAAAATTGTATATTTGCAATGGATTTTAAACGTGTTGAAGGGAACTAATTGTTCCCTTCTCTTTTTATCGTATGTCAGCAGAAACAGTTGAGCAAAAAATAGAAGCGCTGGTTAATGAAATGCTTGCATCAGAAACAGAATATTTTTTGGTAGAAATTAAGATAAAGCCAACCAATAATATTAAAGTTTATATTGATGGTGATAAAGGTATTTCTATTGAAAAATGTGTTCATTTCAACAGGCTATTGTATAAAAAAATAGAGCAGGCCGCATTTTTTCCGGAAGGTGATTTTTCATTAGAAGTTTCATCGCCGGGCGTTGATAAACCATTAAAATTACATCGCCAGTACCAGAAAAATATTGGCAGAAATATAGAGGTTGCTTTTAATGATGGTTCATTTAAACAAGGCAAATTATTACAGGCTGGCAGTCAGGATATAATTGTAGAACAACAAAATGGCAAAGGCAAAAAAACAGAAATACAACAATTGGTAATTCCATTTTCTAACATAAAAACAGTAACAGTTCAAACTCAATTTTAATTGTACGAATTGGGCGTTAGATCGTACTTCGTACTTTGTAAATCGTAAATCGTATGGCAAGTATAAATCTTATAGAAGCTTTCCAGGAATTTAAAGACGCAGAAAATATTGACAGACCTACTTTAATGAAAGTAGTAGAAGACGTTTTTAAAACTTTGCTTCGTAAAAAATTCGGTAGTGATGAAAATTTTGATGTGATCGTTAATGCGGAGAAGGGTGATCTTGAAATTTTCCGCCGCAGAATGATTGTGGAAGATGGAGAAATAAACGATCCGCTGGCTGAAGTTGGTTATACTGAAGCTGTAAAAATTGAACCCGATTTTGAAGTGGGAGAAGAATTATATGAAGGCGTTGATATGCTCGATTTTGGCCGCCGCGCCATACTTGCCGCCAAGCAAACGCTGGCAAGCCGTATAAATGATCTCAAGAAAAATGTACTGGTAAAAAAATATAGTGACAGAATTGGTGATATCATTAATGCTGAAGTTTACCAGGTTTGGAAAAAAGAGGTTTTATTAATGGATGAAGAAGGCAATGAATTAATTTTGCCCAAAAGCGAGCAGATACCACAGGATTACTTTAAGAAAGGAGAAAGCATACGTGCTGTAGTAAGAAGAGTTGACGTAAAGAACAGTTCACCTGTAATTATTTTAAGCCGTACAAGTCCGGATTTTCTTGCAAAATTATTAGAGATAGAAGTGCCGGAAATTTTCGATGGCTTAATTACAATTCGCAAAATTGTACGCGAACCCGGTGAACGCGCAAAAGTAGCTGTAGAAAGCTTTGATGACAGGATTGATCCTGTTGGTGCATGTGTTGGTATGAAAGGCAGCCGCATTCATGGCATTGTGCGTGAATTAAAAAATGAAAATATTGACGTTATAAACTGGACAAACAATACACAGTTGCTTATTCAGCGTTCATTAACACCATCAAAGATCAGTTATATGGATCTTGATAATGAAAACAAACATGCTGATGTATATCTTAAAGCAGACCAGGTTTCATTGGCAATTGGCAGGCGTGGTGTAAATATTAAATTAGCCTGCGAATTAACCGCTTATGATATTGATGTGTTTCGTGAAAATGAAGGTGAAACTGAAGAATATGATATTGATCTTGATGAATTTTCAGATGAGATTGATACTTGGGTAATTGATGAATTAAAACGCGTAGGTTGCGATACAGCACGCAGTGTAATGGATTTAAGTGTGGAAGAACTGGAAAGAAGAACTGATCTTGAAAAAGAAACTATTGAAGATGTAAAAAAAGTTCTTAAATCAGAATTCGAAAAAGAGTAATTATGCAGCTTAATCTAAAAGAAAATAAAAGCTGCTAAAACAAATAATATTTAATGGCTGAAGTAAAATTACCGAGATTATTAGGTGCCGCTAAAGAGTTCAATGTTGGGCAAGATACTGTTATTGAGCTTCTTGCAGCCAAAGGCTTTAATCGTGATGATTTAAAACCACAATCAAAGCTTACTGAAGAAATGTATTTCGCTTTGCAGCAGAATTTTCAAAGTGATAAGGTTGCAAAAACAAAAGCTGACCAGGTTGAAATTCCAAAGAGTGCACAAACA
>CAZZXW010000143.1:0-7780 GCA_964658095.1 uncultured Parafilimonas sp.
ATTTATTGGCGGCATCATTTTTAATGCTGCAAACATTTTATTTTCTGCTGCAATTGCGGAAGCAGGCCTGGCTGTTGCGTTTCCGGTTGGTATTGGAATAGCGTTAGTGCTTGGCGTTATACTTAATTATGCTGTTGCACAAAAAGGCAATGCAGTGTTTTTATTTATTGGTGTTGCGTTAATTATTGTTGCCATTTTATTAAATGCTTTTGCTTATGGTAAAGCAAATAAATCAGAACAAACTGATAAAAGCATTACAGTAAAAAAAGGAATTCGAAAAGGTATTTTGCTTTCTGTTGCAGCGGGTTTTTTAATGTCATTTTTCTATCGCTTCATTGCTGCATCAATGGACATAGAAAACTTTCAATCACCAGCTGCAGGAAAGATGACGCCTTATACGGCTGTGTTTATTTTTTCTGTTGGCATATTTATCAGTAATTTTTTATTTAATACAATTTTAATGCGCAAGCCAATTGCAGGTTTGCCGGTTACATATGCTAATTATTTTAAGGGCAATTTTAAAACGCATTTGGTTGGTGTACTTGGCGGATTAATTTGGGGCTTGGGCAATTCATTCAACTTAATTGCTGCAGGCAAAGCTGGCCCCGCTATTTCTTATGGCTTGGGGCAAGGTGCTACTTTGGTGGCAGCTTTATGGGGCGTTTTTATATGGAAAGAATTCAGGAATACACCTAAATCAACCAACACATTATTAATCGCAATGTTCATATTTTTTATACTTGGAATAACCGCAATCATTATTGCAGGACTGCATTAAATTATTTTCTAATTTTTTCAGAGTAGATATTACACATAAATACGTGATTGCAGCGCTTTTGCACATTAAGTAATTTGCAGTATAATTACAGGTATGATTAAGGTTTTGATTTATTAAGATAACTCGCAGTTGCGGCACACTTTGTCCATTTATTAAACGGCGTAGAGGGTTATGATCTGGTTGGCGCTTTTGCAAATTACAGTGATATTTAGCTGATTTAAATATTTACTTATGAATAATGTTACAGCAAATAATGAACAAAGCATTCACATGCTTTTTGAAAAATTTACTGAATCATGGAATATTCATGATGCTGAATCTTTCGCACTGTTGTTTTGTGAAGATGCAGATTTTACAAACGTATTTGGCTTAACACTTCATGGCCGTGCAGCTATTGAAAAAATGCATTCTGATATTTTTAAAACCATGTTTAAGGATAGTAGTTTTTCGGTTGAAAAAACAAGCATAAGATTTCTTACTCAAGACCTCGCTGCTGCTGATGTTTTATGGAACATGAGTGGAGCAACAGATTTTAAAGGTAATCCATGGCTGGATAGAAAAGGATTAATGAATCTTATTATAAAAAATGAAGCTGGCAACTGGCGGATTCTTATAATGCATAACATGGATTTACCTGTTGCTACACTAAAATAACGTGTTGTTTTAATTATGGTTATTTGAATAAAAGCTCTTGCATTGCAAGGGCTCTTTAATTGACGGGATTGCTGATCTTATTAATGATTTCAGGCCTCCATTTGCAGCTCAAATTACGTGTCTCTTAAAGTAATCAATCTTTATTCTATTTATTAATCATTAAATTAAATTCATAGCCGCTTTTAATTATGGTTGATATTATTTAAAAATGTTCATGTGCATTAAAGCAGTGGGGTGAATGCGCAGGTATTATAATTCCGCTGCCTAATTTCAACTGATGTATGGTTTTATCATCGTTTTATTTACGATTGCGTTGGGCACATATTCTATTATTTCAACAATAATATAAGGAAGTGATTTTTCTTATATAATGAACCGTGTAATATTAAAAAGCTAAAACAAGCGCAACAACTTTGATAAATCATGAAGATGCGACTTAAAAAAACACTGTTTATGCCTTTCTAGGCATAATCTTCACTATTAAAATAGACAATTAAAATCTAAAGCGAGATATTTTAAAGCAAGAACATGAATTGAATAAAATGAGATAAGCTTTAAATCTTTTCAAAAACTAACCTGAAATGATCCATTGTCTCTCTTTCAAAGCATACTTTGTTTGGGCTTATTCTGAATATCGCAACCTGGTGCCTGAACTCTTTATTAAATAGATATTTTGGAATAAGCGAAGCATATAACAGGTATTTATAAAGACTAAATTTCCTAAACTTTTTTCTCCAGCATTTTATGGTTTGAATATAATCAAGCCTGCCGCTGCTTTTAGAAACCAGCTTCATATAAGGCGCAGCATTTTGTATTACCTGTTCTTCGCTATATGGTAACCATGAACCAGGAAATTGTTTCACCATCAGCGCCAGCATATATTCATCAGAATTTTTATCTGCATTAACACTTACTTTTTCTAATGAAGGTGTATGTTTTGTAAACACCATTGTCTGCATATAAAACCTACCTTTTGCAGGCAAAAGGCTGCTTACGTTTTTAAAGAAGTTGCTGTATATTTCATCCTGCTTGCCGGCCTTAAATTCTTCAACAGAACAAAAATGCTCAAGCCCGCCAATGCATGTAACCGCATCAAACTGCCCAAACGTATCAGCTACTATAGTACGGCAATCTTTTATTTCAACATGCAAGCCATTCTTTGTACATGCCATAGCCTGCCCTTTGGAAAGTGTTACACCAGTTCCATCAGCGCCTATTAATTTTAAGTAATTAAGAAAAGGGCCCCAACCGCAGGCCATGTCCAACACTTTAGATCCTTTGTGTATGTTTAAACTTTCAGCAATAAACTGGTGTTTCTTTCTTTGGCCTTGCTCAACAGTTAAACTAAAATCACCATCAAACCTTGCCCCGCTGTAATCAGCCATTTCGCCAAAGCTTAGCCTGAAAATTTTATCAATACTGGTATAGGTAAAGTCAAGATCATGCTTTGTAGCCATGAGATGAAATTAGATGTATTAAAGTTTTATAACAGCCTTTTCCCGTCCGAGAGATTTCAACAAACGGATATGTGAACTAAAGGCACTTAAGAAAGTAGTATTATCATTATAACGCAGGTTAAAGCTTGCAGCGGTTTCTTTCACAATATCAGAGATATGCTTATAATGAACATGGCAGATTCTTGGGTATAAATGATGTTCTACCTGGAAATTAAGGCCACCGCAAAAGAAATTTAATAAGGCGTTATTGCGCCCGAAATCTGCAGTAGTATAAAGCTGGTGTACGGCCCATGTATTTTCCATATTGCCAGTGTTATCAGGTAATGGAAAGTCAGTGCCTTCTACCACATGTGCCAACATAAAAATAATAGCCATGGTTAAACCCTGCACCATGTGCATCAAAACAAAACCTGATAAAATCTGCCACCAGTGTGCATGTATAAAAACCAATGGTATAACAAGAAAAAGAATATAGTACACTGCCTTTGAAACGAAAAGAATATAGTACTCCTGAATTGGATGTCTTTTGTTAGTATAATTGCCAATTTTCTTTTTAAAGAACTTTACATAGTCTTTAATAAACACCCATAATAAAGAAGAAAGGCTATAAAAAAAGAAAGCATACCAATATTGATAACGGTGCACTTTTCTTAATTTCTGGTGAGGTGACATGCGTAATAAAGGAATCAGTTCTATATCTTCATCATGGCCTTCAATGTTGGTGTAAGTATGATGAACTATGTTATGCGTTATGTTCCATACATAACTGTTACCACCAATAATATTAAATGAATAACCTAAAATTTTATTTACTGATTTGTTGGATGACAGAGAACCATGCACTGCATCATGAGAAATATTAAGGCCTATAAAAGCGGTGAATAAACCAAGCACTATCCAAAGCATAAACTGTATAAAAACAGGAATGGCTGATATAACTAAAATAAGATAAGCAGAAACAAATACTATCGAATAAAATAATACTTTAAAAAGCATTAAGGCATTGCCTTTTTTAGAAAGCTTACCGGATGTAAAAAAATCGTCTACCTTTTTATTTAAAGTGGTATAAAAATCAAGTTCTCTGTTTTTTGAAAAACTTAGCTTTACTGGCATGCCGGTAATTTATAATGAGGAAATATGTATAGTCATCTAACGATGTAGAAAGAAGACACCTGTAATCTACGATTTTATTTTACCGGGCAGTTGTTAATTTATTTTCACCACATGATCTCATTGCCATTAATAATAAAATCTTCAACCAAAAATGCAACGTTAGTATTGATAACTTATAATCTTTTTGCAGGTTGTTTTAACACTTCTGTTTTTATCTTTACTTCTAACTTCACACTTATAAAAAAGCGTGCTTGAATGAATAGATTTTTATTGGTATTTAATGTTATTCTTCTTATTGCTTTGGCTTATCTGTACTATGCTTTTTATAACAAACCTGCTTCTCCGCAGCCTATAAAAAGAACAAATGATTCTTCTTTAAATCACATAAAGCTGGCCTATTTTGATATGGATACGCTGGAAAAATATTATGAATATGCGAAACAAACACGTGATTACCTGAAAGGTAAAAATGAAGCAATGGAGGCACGGCTGAATAAAATAAGAAGTGATTATACCAGTAAGGTGAACGATTATAATAAACGTGGTGCAAGCATGAGCCAGACAGAGCAAAGCCAGATGCAGGAAGACCTTGCTCGCATGCAAAATTCTTACGATCAGCAGCAACAGGGCTTAAGCCAGGAATTCCAGGGCGAATACATGCAAAAAATGCTTGACCTTAAAAATAAAATTCAGGAATTTTTGAAAACATACAGTACTCAAAAAGGATATGCGTATGTGTTTGCAACCAGCAGCGATGATAACGTTATTTACTTTAAAGATTCAGTTAGAAACATAACGGGAGATATTGTTACGCAGCTTAATAATGCATATAAAAACGAAAAGAAAAATAAATGATTAATAACTGATTTTATTTTTATCTCTTTATCTTCAAATCCCGTTTTAAGCGGGATTTTTTTATAACCATGAATGAAACCAACGCACATTTTAAACCAACACTTGGCTTAGTTGATGCCACCATGATTGTTGCCGGCAGCATGATCGGCTCCGGTATTTTTATTGTTAGCGCAGATATCACACGCAACGTGGGCAGCGCCGGTTGGCTTATTATTATTTGGCTGATAACCGGTTTTATGACGATAACCGCCGCAGTAAGTTATGGTGAATTAAGCAGCATGTATCCAAAGGCAGGCGGCCAATATGTATATCTTAAAGAAGCATTCAATCCGCTTGCAGGCTTTTTATATGGATGGAGTTTATTTGCCGTAATTCAAACGGCAACCATTGCTGCTGTTGGTGTTGCCTTCAGCAAATTTGCAGCTTATTTAATACCATCCATAAGTGAAAATCATATTTTATTTACACTTGGTTTTTTAAAAATATCTGCAGCACAAATTGTAGCCATAGTACTCATCATCTTCCTCACTTATACCAATACTAAAGGCATTGAAGGTGGCAAGATCATTCAAACAACATTTACATCTGCAAAGCTTATTTCATTGCTTGGTTTAATTGTGTTTGGATTTTTATTGGTAAAGCACAACTTCTGGCACCAGAACTGGCAAACAGGTTTAACTGCTTCGCAGGATAAAGGCGTAATGAATGCAAATGGTGCATTAACAGCATCAGGTTGGAAACCCATCAGCTTAAACGTTTTGTTAGGCGCAATTGCGGTTTCAATGGTGGGTTCAATCTTCAGCAGCGATGCATGGAACAACGTTACATTTATCGCAGGTGAAATAAAAAACCCGCAACGTAACATTGGCTTAAGTCTTTTTTTAGGAACACTGATTGTTACGCTCATTTATGTGTCAGCCAACTTAATGTATTTATATGTTTTGCCAATAAATGGAATTGCGTTTGCACAAAATGATCGTGTTGCTATTGCGGCTGCAAACAGCATTTTCGGAAGTGCAGGAACTATTGTAATTGCGGTGATGATTATGGTTTCAACATTCGGTTGTAATAATGGTTTAATATTAGCCGGTGCACGTGTTTATTACACCATGGCAAAAGATGGTTTATTTTTTAAAAAAACAGGAACGCTTAATAAGTTTTCCGTTCCATCTTATGCCTTATGGATTCAATGTGTAGTTGCCTGTTTACTTTGCTTAAGTGGCAAGTATGGCGACCTGCTTACCATGATCTCTTTTGTGGTAGTAGTATTTTATGTGCTTACATTAATTGGCATTTTTGTACTACGCAAAAAGCAACCTGATATTCCGCGGCCATACAAAGCATTTGGCTATCCTGTGTTGCCGGCTATTTACATAATTTTAGCACTGGCGTTTTGCATTGGTCTTATTTATACTTCACCTACCTATTCACTTTGGGGTTTAGGCATTATGCTTGCCGGTATTCCTTTATACTTTATTGCTGTAAGCGCAAAAAAAATATAATGTTTGTAGAATGAATGTTGAAAATCTTTTTGCTGAATTTTCTTCTTTGCATGTTGCGGTTATTGGTGATGTTATGCTTGATACTTACTGGTGGGGAAATGTGGAACGCATCTCGCCTGAAGCGCCTGTGCCGGTTGTGGCTATGCATAGCCGTGAACAGAGAATTGGTGGTGCCGGTAATGTTTCATTGAATACGGTTTCGCTTGGTGCACAAACAACTTTGCTTACTGTAACCGGTAATGATGATGATGCTAAAACGTTAAGCAGCCTTTTGCAACAGCATAATATCAATACAGATTTTATTATACAAAGCGATAAAAGAATCACCACAAATAAGATCCGCGTAATGAGCCGTAACCAGCAAATGCTGCGGCTTGATTCAGAAATTACAAATGATATTTCAGAGGATGATGAAACGCAGTTATTAAGAAACTTTTCATCCTACATTAATACAAATAAACCGGCTGTTGTAATTTTTGAAGATTATAACAAAGGTGTATTAACGCCTAAGCTTATTCAATCAATCATAAAAATCTGCAAGGCTAACGATATTATTACAGCCGTTGATCCAAAGAGAAAAAACTTCTTTGCTTATAAAGATGTTGACATCTTCAAGCCCAATTTAAAAGAAGTAAAAGATGGATTGAATATGTTGATTGACGACATCTCTCCTGCCCTGCTTGATAAAATTCATACAGAAATATATCGGCATCTTCAGCATTCAATTTCTTTAATAACACTTTCAGAAAAAGGTATTTTTATTCATGATGAAAATACAGCAAACATAATTCCTGCACATGTACGCAACATTGCAGATGTAAGCGGCGCCGGCGATACTGTTATTGCGGTGGCATCACTTGTGTATGCAACAACAAAAGACATTTTACTTACCGCAGAGATCGCTAACCTTGCCGGTGGCATTGTATGTGAAGATGTTGGAACGGTTGCCATCAGTAAAGAAAAATTATTGAATGAATGTGATGAATTATTTAGTAAAAAAACAATTAATACATTTCCTTCCATTCATTAATCTCAAGCAAAAATTTAATGCAGCAATTTACAATGGCTATACACGGCGGTGCCGGAACAATTTTAAAAGAAGACATGACGCCGGAGCTTGAACACGCTTATCTCGAAGGCTTGCAAGAGGCTTTGAATGCAGGTTATGCAGTGCTTGAAGAAGGCGGCACTTCAGTAAATGCAGTTAAAGCTGCAGTGGTTGTTTTGGAAGATAATATTTTGTTTAATGCAGGCCGCGGTTCAGTGTTTACAAAAAAAGGCGTGCAGGAAATGGATGCTGCTGTAATGAATGGAAAAGACCTTGCTGCAGGTGCGGTGAGTGGAGTGCGGAATGTGCGCAATCCGATTGAACTGGCAACTGAAGTAATGAATAACAGCAACCATGTTTTTTTAAGTGGAAA
>CAZZXW010000144.1:0-7773 GCA_964658095.1 uncultured Parafilimonas sp.
AAACCTCAACAATAATCAATTACAATTAATTGATGGAAGAGGCAAGTATAACAATGGCTGGTTTGTTGTGCGTTCATTGGTTGCAAAAGGAAAAACAAAAGATGCAATTGTATGGCTGGTTACACCGAATACTGTTGATGGATGGATGAGTAAACCTGTGGTGCAGGTTTCACAAATCGGTTATCATCCCAATCAACAAAAGATTGCAGTGATTGAATTGGATGCACTTGATAAAACAAAATCAGCAACATCTTTACTGCGGATAAATGAAAATGGTGGCTTCACAAACGTGTTACAAGCAACACCAAGAGACTGGGGTAATTTTTTACGTTACCATTATTTACAATTTGATTTCACGCAAATAAAAAAACCGGGAATGTATGTTGTAAAATATGGAAATGATACAAGCAATATTTTCCAGATAAACGACAGTGTGTATGCAGAAAATGTTTGGCAGCCAACACTTGAATATTTTTTACCGGCACAAATGTGCCACATGCGTGTGACTGATAAATATCGTGTATGGCATGGCTTCTGTCACATGGATGATGCACGTATGGCGCCAACAGATTCTAATCATTTTGATGGATATATTCAAGGCGTATCAACGCTTACAAAATATAAAAGTGGCGAAACAGTTCCTGGTTTAAATGTTGGTGCATGGCATGATGCAGGCGATTTTGATCTGCGTGTTGAATCACAAGCCGAAACTGTGTATGGATTAACGTTGGCGTATGAAACGTTTGACCTGAAATATGATAACACAACCATCAACCAGCAAACGCATGTTGTAAAGATTCAGCAACCAGATGGCAGGCCGGATGTGTTGCAACAAATTGAACATGGTTTATTATCAATCGTTGGTGGTTATAAAAGTATGGGCAGGTTTTATCGGGGTATAATTGAACCAACATTGCAGCAATACACAACGCTTGGTGATGCAACTAATATCACCGATAATAAGTTTTATAATGATGTAAAAGAAACTGATAGAACTACTGAAATCGGCTTACCAAATTCACCGGATGACCGCTGGGTTTTTACGGAAGACAATCCCGGCAGAAGCTTGGAAGTTGCCGGTGCGTTGGCTGCTGCTTCACGCGTTATGAAAGGTTTTAATGATTCAATGGCCGATGATTGTTTAAACATTGCACAACAGGTTTGGAATGATACGAAAGAAAAAAATCCATTACAAAGAATTGACTTGGCAACTGAATTATACATTACAACAAAAGATAAAAAGTATGCAGATTTTTTGTTGATGAATAAAGATGCAATCATCAAACAAATCAATAATTATGGTTGGATTGTTGGAAGAGTGTTGCCGATGATCAATGATGCATCGTTTACAAATGATGTTACAAAGGCTGTAAAAATTCTGTTTGATACAATTAAAACACAAGCAAAAGAAACACCTTACGCGGTTCCCTACAAACCAAACATTTGGGGTGCTGGTTGGGATATTCAGCACTTTGGATACAAGCAATACTTCCTGCACGCGACCTTTCCAAATATTGTTACAGACGATTACATGTTAGCCGCATTAAATTTTATTTTAGGTTGTCATCCCGGTTCTAATACGGCTTCATTTGCGTCTGGTGTTGGTGTGAATTCTATGACAACTGCTTATGGTTTTAATCGTGCTGATTGGAGCTATATTCCAGGTGGTATTGCATCAGGCACTGCATTGATAAGACCAGATTTTCCTGAGTTATCAAAGTGGCCTTATTTCTGGCAACAAGGCGAGTATGTTTTGGGCGGCGGCACAACTGATTATTTGTTTTTAGTGTTGGCTGCAAATAAAGTATTGAATGAAAAAACCAATAATTAATCTTTTATAAAATCATGATGCAAACACAATCTTTTATACAAAAAAACATAAGGTGCTTGCTTCTTATAACATGCATTTTTGTAATTACCCATCTTAATGCACAAATAACTTCTTATAAAAGAATAAATGAAGGTGTACTATTTAAGCTGAACAAAGGTTCAATGTTATTGAATGTGATTGATGACAGAACAATAGAAATTAAATACACGATTTTTGATTCAATGCCTGAAAAAAAATCATTGGTTATTCTACCTCAAAAAGCTCCTGTAAAAACTTTTGCTGTAAAAGAAGAAGGTAGCAATATTATTATCATTACATCACAGCTTAACGTCAGCATTGATAAAAATACAAGTGCAATAACATATTCAGACCATAATAAAAATATCATTCTTGCTGAAGCAACTAACAATGGCAAAGCCATGCACGATACAACTGTTGCTGGCATTCAAACTTATAGTTGCATTACATCTTTTCAATCGCCGACAAATGAAGGTTTATATGGATTAGGTTGTCATCCGCTTGATTCATTATCTATCAATTATAAAGGCCGTAACCAGGATATGGCGATTAAATATTTAACCGGAGCAATTCCTGTTTTGCTCTCAACAAAAGGTTATGGTTTGTTATGGGATAATTATGCTGAATCAAAATTTTACGGTACTGAAAATAACAATACGCAATACAGTTATGTTTCTGAAAGCGGCAAAATGGTTGACTATTATTTTTTCTATGGACCATTTTTTGACACGATAATTTCTTCATATAGAAATATAACAGGCAAAGCGCCCATGTATGCAAAGTGGGCATATGGTTTATTTCAATCACAGGATCGTTATAAAACACAACAGGAAGTTTTAAATGCTGCAGCAGCTTATCGCAACGCACACATACCTGTTGATGCCATTGTGCAGGATTGGTATTACTGGTATCCCTTACCGATAGGTTCACATGTTATGTATCCGGAAGCATATCCAAATCCAAAAGCAATGGTTGATAGTTTGCATAATGAACATTATCATGCAATGATTTCTATATGGCCATGCTTTGGCGAAGGCACAAATAACTTCAATGCATTAAAAGCTGCAGGTAATTTAACATCGCTTGTATGGATGAATATTATCACGCATAAACCAGATACTTATTATGATGCACATAATCCAAATGCAAGAGAAATGTATTGGCAACAGGCAAGAGATAGTTTAATAAAAAGGTATGGTTGGGATGCATGGTGGGTTGATCAATGCGAGCCTGATGTTGCTGATCCGAATGATCGTAAACGAGCTAATATATACACTGGTAAAGGCATTGATTATTTTAATTCGTATTCATTAGTACATACAGAAGGTTTATATAATAACTGGCGAAGAGATATTAACGATAAGCGAATTTTTTTATTGGTGCGACAAGCATTTGCTGGTCAGCAACGCAACGCTGCAACGTTGTGGTCATCTGATATACAAGCAACTTTCGCTGCCTTCAAAGTGCAAGTGCCACAAGGTTTGAATGCATGTGCATCGGGCATTCCATACTGGACTTCTGATATTGGTGGATACATTTTATATTCAGCGCCAGAAGGTGCTCCTGATTGGAAATTGCCGGAGAAACGTGAATTGTTTATAAGATGGTTCCAGTTCGGAACATTTTGCCCCATTATGCGCATACATGGTAAAGGCGAACGTGCTTTATTCTCAAAAAACTGGGATGAAAAAACAAGAAGCATTTTATTAAAGTATGATGATCTGCGTTATCGTTTGTTGCCTTATAATTATTCATTGGCTGCACAGGTTACAATGCATAATTATACAACGATGCGTCCTTTGGCTTTTGATTTCAGAAATGATACAGTTGTGTATTCGATTCCTGATGAATACATGTATGGTACTGCGTTTTTGGCTTGCCCTGTAACACAACAATTGTATTCAAATGATTCAACAAATACATCTATCAAAACAAGAAAAGTGTATTTACCAAAAGATGCAGATTGGTTTGATTTCTGGACAGGTAAAAAACTAAACGGTGGGCAAACGATTAATGCTGCAACGCCTATTGATGTTATGCCTTTATATGTGAAAGCAGGTTCAATTGTGCCGATGGGAAAATTAATGGAATGGGCAACACAGGAACCTGAAGATACAATCGAGCTAAGAATTTATACTGGTAAAGATGCCAGCTTTACAATGTATGAAGATGAAAACGATACTTACAACTATGAAAAAGGCAGCTATGCAACATTTAGTTTCAACTGGAACAATGCAAGCAAAACATTGAACATTTCTTCAACAAAAGGAAGGTTTGATGGCATGTTAAAGAAACGCGTTTTTAATGTAGTTGTGGTTGATGAAACGAAAGGAATAACAGAAAAAATTTCATCAAAGATTGATAAGTCGATTGTTTATTCAGGCAAAGACATTTCTGTAAAACTGTAATAACTCAAACAACATTATGCGTTACTTTTTTTTATGCACGTTTTTATTGTTAGCAGTATCATCTTTTACACAAACTACAAACCTTGACAGCATCGAAATGCAAATGCGTTATGCCGCAAAGCAAGGTTTGTTAGAGGTATATTATCCAAAAAACATTGATACATTATATGGTGGCTATTTAAGCACATTTGATTATGCATTTAAAACACAAGGCGAACAGGATAAAATGATTGTTACGCAAGCAAGAAATGTTTGGACAACAGCGAAAGCTGCAATCTTTTATCATGATACCTCTTACATCACGATGAGTCGTCATGGTTATTATTTTTTACACAATAAAATGTGGGATTCAACATACGGTGGATTTTATAATTTGGTTACAAGAGATGGCAAAGTGAAGAGTACTGTTAAAGAAGCTTACGGTAATGCATTTGCGATCTATGGATTGAGCGCTTACTATGAATGTTCGCATGATACAGCTGCGTTAAACTTTGCCAAGACTGCATTTATGTGGTTAGAAAAATATAGCCATGATTCAATTTATAAAGGCTATTATCAACATTTGAATCGTGATGGTTCGCATATAATAAGAAAGGCTGATGAAAAGAGTACGTCTGATCTTGGCTATAAAGATCAAAACAGTTCAATACATATTTTAGAAGCATTGACTGAATTATATAAAGTATGGCCTGATGATTTAGTGCGTCAAAGATTACAGGAAATGCTGGAGTTGATAAGAGACGAAATAGTTACACCTAAAGGGTATTTGCAATTATATTTTACATACGACTGGAAACCTATTTCATATCGTGATGCACCGGATTCCATCATCAAAAAAAATCATTACATCGATCATGTATCGTTTGGCCATGATGTGGAGACGGCTTATTTACTGCAGGAAGCAGATGAAGCATTGAATGGCAAACCATCTGCAAAAACTTTATCTGTTGGAAAGAAGATGGTTGATCATGCTTTGAAGAATGGTTGGGATTCAACTGCCGGCGGATTTTATGACGAAGGTTATTATTTCAAAAACAAACCCAACATCACCATCACATACAATACAAAAAATTGGTGGGCGCAAGCCGAAGCGTTGAATACTTTGCTGATGTTTTCTGAAAGGTATCCAAACGATTCAATGCAATACCTGCAAAAGTTTTTTAAAGAATGGCAATATGTGCAAACGTATTTAATAGATCATGAACATGGTGACTGGTATGAAGAAGGCCTGGATAATTCACCCGAATATAAAACAAAGCTTAAAGCACAAATTTGGAAAGCAACATATCATAACTTCAGAGCATTAATGAATTGCATTTACAGGATTGATAATAACAAAGGAAATAGTAAAAAGTAGCAATTCGTTTATGCATTTGTTGTTGTGGCCTTACTTTAAATTTCCCTGATGTTCAACATTAATATGATGGTAGATAAAAGTATTATATCTACAAAACAATCTTAAATAATTTATAGTTTCAGTGAGTGTTTGAAAAATGAGAGTACTAAACAATTTAATTATTGAACCGATTGATAAAATAAAGTAAAACCGAGTGAAGTAAAGAAGTGCTAAAAAGGCGAAAGCCCGTCCACATTGCGTTTTACGAGCTTTTAATTAACTGATATATAGTCAGAACCTTTTCAGCGGAGAGAGGAGGAACAGAACTCTTCTCCTACATGTATAATAAACGATTACCTACAATTTATACTTTATCTGAACTAAACCATTCGCTCGTATGAATTTAATGATACAAAGAACTTCTGGAAATAAAGATTGTAAGCATTGCGCATGCTGTCTAAGCATGTAAGTTCGCTGGCATTTATTCAATATTCTATTAAGAAGAGGGGTTACGCTTTAATGTGATAATCAGATGTCAAGACTTAAAGCAGAGTCAAAAACTATCTATAGCACCTCCGCCTTTCAGAAAAAACAATAAGGAGCAAAGCGGGGATTTTCCGAAATGTCCCGACAGGAGCCCCTGACGCACTTCTTTGTATATAATCACACCTTCATGCGATTAGAGCTGTTTTATATGCATATAGTTTTGCCAACGTATCGAACAATAAGCAAATACACAATGATGAAAACTATTTTACGGTTTAGATTATTACTTGTATTGATATGTTACTGCCATTCTGCAACATTTTGCCAGATGCCTGATTCAATAAAATCATATGTTGATAGTGCGTTGTATTTTATGCAATCAAAGTCATTGTTTGCTAATGAAGTCAATTGGAAACAGGTAAGTGATTCTGTATATAATCAAACAAAAAACGCATTAACTTATTTGGATGCGTTTCCAGGAGTATTATACGCGTTTAAACAATTGAGAGATTTTCACGGTATGATTGCTTTGGATGATACATCATACCGTTATCCGCCGCCAATAAATTTTGATTCAGTTTTGAGTAAAGGCATAAAGCAGGAGTTTTTAAAAGGGCCAAAAATCGTAACACATATTCTGGAAGATAATATTGCTTATCTGCGTGTGCCTTCAATGAATGTTTCTAAACAAACGGATATTGATAAATATGCTTCGATGTTGAGAGATTCGTTATGTACATTATTGCAACAAAATTCAAAGCGGCTTATTATAGATTTAAGAATGAATTCCGGTGGCAACTCCGCACCAATGATAACAGGTCTTAGTCCTTTATTTAAAAATAATATCCTGGGCTATGGTGTTGATAGGGATGGAAAATTTTTGCATCCGACACAATTAAAAGATGGCGTTTTGCTTGATGATACGGGAAATAAGCTTGTTACCATCAACAGCAATTGTGCATCTCCTCAAAATATCTCAATTGCTGTATTAACGGGCTACTCAACAGTAAGTTCAGGTGAAATTCTAACCGTGTTTTTAAAGCAGCAGCCAAACGTAAGGTTATTCGGAGAACGCACCGGGGGCTTTTGTAATGCCACTGAAAGATTTTTATTTTGTAATAATCGTGGTTACCTGTTGTTGAGTGTAAACAAAATTGCCGATGCACATAAGCATGTGTATGAAAACATGTTTGTGCAACCGGATATATATGTAAAAAACGATGATAACTATGAAGATTTGCAGCAAGATACTACTGTCAAAGCAGCTATTGAGTGGCTTGAAAAGAAATAAACAATTGAGTTGGTATTATGCTCAACCTTCTGCACAAACACTTTTAGTGGTTTCATTATTCTCAAAGCCTGTTATTTGAATATCTGTTACATAAATAAATCTGTTGTATTGAATCAGTCACCTATGCATGTTATATCAGCATACATAAAATCTTTCTTTTAATACTAACACATAAATGTTTTAACCATAATCACACCTTTATGCGATTGCATTAGCCTTTTGATGAAAATAGCTTTGTGTCTTAATCAGAACAATCAATAAATAACAATTTTTATGACACAAATCAGTACTCTTCGCACAAACAAAAGCAAGCCCATTCATTTAGTCACCACAATGGTGATGTTACTTTTGCTTCATCTTTTTACTTCGGCTCAAACCACGCTTGTTGGCTTAACCTCTAACG
>CAZZXW010000145.1:0-7752 GCA_964658095.1 uncultured Parafilimonas sp.
TTAAGGATGGAGTTTTAAAGTGGTGGCGAAATGCACCAGGATTTTCGCAGCGCTATTCCTGGACAATTACTGACAACGGGAATACGATAATTGGTAAAGGAGAATTATCAAAAGATGGAGTTACCTGGGAAAAAGATTTAGACCTGACCTTTACACGAATAAAATAATTTGCATCGTTGCTCTTATAAGTTATTTATTCATTTTCTGCCATTGTTATATTCTCTTAATCATCAAATTATCGCTTTACCCGTGGGCATTTACTGGCATTATTAAAAAAAGTATAGTTTATACCGATACAGAAATTATAATAATCATCTTTGTGTTGAGGGTTGGCAAAATAACTAAAGCCATCAAGATAATCGGCAACAGGTAACCTGTAAGTTACATCTGCAAATAAAGAAACATGCGACGATAAAACATAACGCACACCAGCACCACCAAATAAAGATGGAATAGCAGATGGCAATTTATGCGCAGAATCTAATGCAAGATTATTAATATTCTTTGCGGTTAAAAATGAAGAATCAATGCCGCTCCAGTTGCGTTTTATATGTGTAAATGCAATGCCGGCGCCAATAAATGCGTAAGGGTACCAGCGCTTTTCTGGTGTATAAGCCACATTGCCAAACGGGCTGAATATAAGCCTTGCATCAACTTCGTTTATTGATGTATGAAAGTTTAAGTT
This sequence comes from uncultured Parafilimonas sp., assembly GCA_964658095.1. Lineage (GTDB taxonomy): Bacteria > Bacteroidota > Bacteroidia > Chitinophagales > Chitinophagaceae > Parafilimonas. The sequence goes on from CAZZXW010000145.1 coordinate 686, forward strand.
TCTTAATTGTTTATATGCTGGTGTACTCCAGTCAGAATCATTTGCTGTAATTGAAGCATGCGTAAAACTGCCTTGCAACAAAAAATATTTATCAAGCCATCTACCGCCATAAATACTGAAAGATGGCCGCAATCTTTTATAACTTCCCAATGTGCCCGGCTCAATATCGCCTTGGTAAATAGTAGTGCCTGCACTTAAGCCAACTTCGGAATTACTTTTTGAAACCTGTGCCTGCGCTGCATTCATAATGCACAAAAAAATAAACACAACTACAAAGAGTTTTTGATAAGCATTCATACACTTCGGTTTTAACGGTGATGTTTAAGTGTAGAAGTTTATATATGCGAGTGTTTTGTGGTTAAGAAGCAATGTTGAATAACAACTAATGCGCAGGTTTATTATTTTATAAATGTAAACATATAGTGAAAGTATTTGCTTAAACCAGCTTTCGCAAACGTCCCTTAAACTGTCGCTGTTAGCACTATTATTTTACGCTGATGTAAATATTTTTGTGTTCTAATCAAAAAACAAAACGCTATGTCAATTGAAAAAAAGATAACCCCGTTTCTTTGGTTTGATACCAATGCAGAAGAAGCTGCGAACTTTTATGTTTCAGTTTTTAAAAATTCTTCTATTGATGTTGTTACACGTTACGGTGATACCGGCCCGATGCCAAAAGGCTTGGTGATGACGATCGGCTTTACTTTAGACGGACAAGTGTTTACTGCATTAAATGCCGGCCCAATTTTTAAATTTAATGAAGCCATTTCTTTTGTGGTTCATTGCGATAACCAGGATGAAGTTGATTATTACTGGAGCAAGCTTACAGAAGGTGGCAAAGAAGTGGAATGTGGCTGGCTAAAAGATAAATTTGGCTTAAGCTGGCAGATTGTTCCCAAACGCTTTTTTGAGTTGATTGATACAGATGATGCTGCGCAACGAAACCGTGTTATGGGTGCCATGATGCAAATGAAGAAATTTAATATTCAGGCGTTGGAAGATGCGGCGAATGCTTAATAAGTTTGTATAAACATAAATTATGGAAGGAAAAATTGTAATTGTTGCTTATAAACCAAAAGTTGGTAAAGAAGAAATGCTTAAAGGTTTAATGCGTGCTCATTATAGAATATTAAAAGAACAGGATCTGGTTAGCGACAGGAAGCCTGTACTAATGGAAGCGAAAAATGGTACTATAATAGAAGTGTTTGAATGGAAAAGTGCGGAAGCTATTAAAGCTGCACATACCAACGAAGCCGTTTTAAAAATGTGGGCAGAATATATGGAAGCATGTGAATATACTCCGTTGTATAATTTAGATGAAGCAAAAGATATGTTTGCAGAATTTAACCCTTTTGAATAATTAATTTGCAAGCCAGCTTAACACAAGTGCATCAAAAATTTTTGAAGTAATATTTAATTGAACTGAGCTATCCTTTTTAAATATAAACGGCAGCAGCAAGCTGTCGTTTTGTTTTTGTATGATGCCATTGAGCTGCATGTGTTCTTTAAAATCAACACCACCTGAACTATACCATTTAAAGATGGTTTCTTTTGCGCTCCAAAGTATAGTTTGCAGTTTATAGTTTTCGGTTTGTAGCTGTTGGGGCGTTGAGCTATTTACCGGAAACTGTAAGCCGGAAATTGAAATCTTAGTTATTAATTGTTGTTCATTAACATTAATAAACTTGTGCGCAATGCGTGCAACTTTTTCTGAAGGTATTTCTATATCAATACCCACTCTTTGTGTTGCACTTACAATGGCTGCTGCATATTTGCCACAATGTGAAATGGAAAAATGATATTGCTCGTTTTGCAAATAAGGTTTGCGAGTATCGGCAATTAAAATTTCTGCGTACGGAAAATCAGGAAATAAATATTGCAGTAAATAACGGCCGGCTAAATGCTGCAGGCGTTTATGCGGGTGCGTAATGGTTTGTTGCAACGGCACTTTTTGAAGAAAAAAATTTTCGTCTTCTTGAATATACCAGATGCCAAGCTTTGTAGTTTGGTTGATTGTATGTTGATAAAATAAAGGCAATAATAATTTACAAATTTAAATTGCAGATTTACGATTTATTTGCATGTAAGGCTGATAGTAATTTAATAAGATGAGCGGCTGCGGGATAGAAGTGAAAAGCCCGCAATGCAGCGCAGCGGAATGAGGACTTGTAACGAATAGCCCGAACAAATGCTGATAGTAAATGAACGATGAGAGCCCAATAAATAATTACACATAACATATCCGGATTAGAATAACAAAAAACTATAACTGATGATTCTTTCTGATACACGCATACTTGAAGAAATTGATAAAGGCACAATTAAGATTGTGCCTTATAACCGTGAAAGCCTTGGCAGCAACAGTTATGATGTGCATTTAGGCAAGTGGCTGGCAACGTACCGCGAACATATTTTAGATGCGAAGAAGCATAACGAGATTGAATATTTTGAAATACCTGAAGAAGGTTTTGTGTTGTATCCGCATATATTTTATCTGGGCACAACGGCTGAATATACTGAGACACATGCGCATGTTCCGTTTTTAGAAGGCAAGAGTTCTACAGGCCGTTTGGGTATAGATATTCATGCAACGGCAGGCAAAGGTGATGTTGGTTTTTGTGGTAACTGGACACTTGAAATTTCTGTAAAGCAGCCGGTGAAAGTGTATAAAGACATGCCGGTTGGACAGTTAATTTATTTTCCGGTGGATGGTGAAATTGAAATAAAGTATAATCAAAAGAAGAATGCAAAATATAATGCACAACCAGATAAACCGATTGAAAGCATGATGTGGAAGAATACGTTTTAAGCGTTGCTTTTTTTATGGACTTTAGATTTTTCGTTATGCAGGTCTTCAGCTTCTTCTATTGTGTGCGTACAACTAATGTCGTTTTCTTTTTCTGCAAGCTTGGATAATTTAATGTAAAAATTTTTAAGTGTATCCAGCTCTTTGGGTGTAAGGTCTTCCACATCAATCAGCCTGTTGCTGGCGCCTTTTGTGGCCGCAATCATTTCATTCAGCTTTAAGTGAATTGCCATCGTGTCTTTATTCTGCGATTGCTGAATGATAAATACCATTAAGAAAGTTATAATGGTAGTGCCTGTATTAATCACCAGTTGCCAGGTATCTGAAAAATGAAATAGTGGCCCCGTAACAGCCCAAACAATTATTATAATAAGAGCGCTAAGAAATGCAACAGGCTTGCCGGTAATTTTTGTAATGATTGTTGAAAAACGATCAAACACTTTTCCTACTCCTTTTTTTTGTTTCATGATTTTGTTTTAAGATGATGTGAAGCAAATTTGTTATACAGCAGGTTAGTTAAACTAAATCTATATTTATTAAAAATAAATACAGGTATTAATATGCAGTTAATTTAGCCTTTATTTTTTATGAAGAAAGTTTTATTTATACTCCTGGTTTTATGTACGCAAGTGAAATCTTTTTCACAAAGCGATACTGCATTTATAAATTCTACAAACAGGTTTGAAAATGAATTGAAGGCTGAATATGCTGATCCTTCAACTTCGCCCTTAAGCGCAAAAGCCAGGAGAACGTTTAAAGGTATCCACTTTTACCCGGTTGATGCAAAGTATAACGTTGATGCAACATTTATACGAACACCCAATGAAAAGCCCTTTCAAATGAGTACATCAAGCGGCATGCGTAAAACATATGTAAAGTATGCTGAAGTGGTTTTTATGCTTGAAGGTAAAAGCTATAAACTGAATGTATATCAATCGCAGGAGCTTATAAAATCTGCAGCGTATAAAGATTACTTGTTTATTCCGTTTACTGATGCAACCAGCGGCAATGAAACGTATGAAGGTGGCCGTTATATTGATTTAAATATACCATCATCCAATAAAGTGTTCATTAATTTTAATAAAGCTTATCATCCTTATTGCGCTTATACAGATGGTTATAATTGCCCGATTCCTCCATCGGAAAATAAGTTATCAATTAAGATTGAAGCAGGTGTAAGATTTTAATCTGATAAAAGTTTTTCAATAGCCTGATGATACTTTTCGAAATGAAAACTTTCAATAACTGCTTTCATGTTTGCAGTAATGTTATCATTCATCAACTTGCCAATGCTGCCTTCATGTGTGTGATGGATTTCTGTTGAATAGTTGAATTGACCAGCGTCTATATCTAATCCTATTTGTTTATACGCATCACGAAAAGGTGTTCCCTTGGTAACTAGTTTATTCACTTCTTCAACACTAAAAAGATATTTATATTTTGAGTCTGATAAGATGTCTTTTTTTATTTCAATATTGCTCAACATTAGGGAAGCTATGTTAAGGCAATCTTTCAATGTTGTGAATGCAGGAAATAGATGTTCTTTCAATAATTGCAAATCACGCTGGTAACCTGATGGAAGATTTGTTGTCATCATCATGATTTCATTCGGTAAAGATTTTACCTGGTTGCAATGTGCACGTATCAACTCAAAAACATCTGGATTTTTTTTGTGTGGCATAATGCTGCTGCCGGTTGTAAGCTCTGCCGGAAAAGAAATAAAGCCAAAGTTTTGATTGATGTATAAACAAACATCCATCGAAAGCTTTGCCAATGTATCTGCAATGTTTGCCAATGCTGATGCAACAATTCTTTCTGTTTTACCACGACTCATTTGTGCATATACAACATTGTAATGTAAATCATCGAAGCCTAATAATTCTGTTGTTAATGTTCTGTTGATTGGGAATGATGAACCATAACCGGCAGCAGAACCCAAAGGATTTTTATTAACGATTTTATAAGCTGATTGAAGCGTTATTAAATCATCAACTAAACTTTCTGCATAAGCGCCAAACCATAATCCAAACGATGAAGGCATGGCTAATTGTAAATGCGTATAACCAGGCAATAAATCATTTTTATGTTTCTCACTTTGTTCAATCAATAAATTAAAAAATGATTGAGCAGATAAAACGAGTTGTTCTATTTCACTTCTTAAAAACAATTTAATGTCAACTAAAACCTGGTCATTGCGGCTACGGGCTGAATGTATTTTCTTACCAACATCACCGAGCTTTTCAGTTAGTAAAAATTCTATTTGCGAATGAATGTCTTCAACATCAGGCTGAATGCTGAACGTTGAGTGCTGAATACTTTTATAGATTGATTTTAATTCTTCAACTAAAACATCTGCTTCTTTATTTGTAAGTAATCCAATTGTAGATAACATTTTTGCATGTGCAATATTTCCCAACACATCAAACGGTGCAAGTTGTAAATCAAAATCACGGTCGTTGCCAACGGTGAATGCTTCTACTTCTTTTAGTGATGTTGTATTTTTTTGCCAGAGCTTCATTGTAACTCTATGGATTAATAAGCATCTAAGCAATACAACTGAATTTCTTTAAACTTTTCAGGAGATAAATCTCTTGTCAAAGTTTCGATTTCACAAATCAGAGATTGAACTTGATTAGACATTCTTACACTATCTTCTTTAGTAGGATTATTATTGTGTAGTGCTTGAGAAAGATTATTGGCTTTCCATATCAAATTATTTACTTGACTATTTACCATAATTTTTTCTTCAAAATTATAATGATTTTTCTTCAGATTTAATCATTTGTACATTTGAATGTACAATTATACCATAACTATTTTCTCCAACAACTGAATATATAAATCAATTCCATTTCTTATTTCATTAATAAAAATAAACTCATCTGCGCTATGACTTCTGGCACTATCTCCAGGTCCTATTTTCAAAGCAGGAAAATTCATTAAGGCTTTATCACTTGTTGTTGGTGAGCCATAATATATTCTATTCAATTCTAATCCAGCTTTAACTAAAGGATGATCTAATGCAATGTTGGTTGATTTCAACCGCAAACTCCTTGGCGCAATTTCAGATTGAACATTTTGCTTAATGATATCGAGCACTTCATCAAAATTGTATAACTCATTTATGCGAATATCAACGGTGAATTTGCATTCTGAAGGAACAACATTGTGTTGCGAACCTGCATTAATTATTGTTACACTCATTTTGTTTGGGCCAAGCAGATCTGATACTTTATCAAACTTAAATGTTCGAAACCACTCAATATCTTTTAGCGCTTTATAAATCGAGTTATCACCTTCTTCCCTTGCTGCATGACCGGCTTTGCCGAATACTGTACAATCCAATACCAGCAAACCTTTTTCAGCAACTGCCATATTCATTAAAGTAGGTTCACCAACGATTGCACAATTAATATTTGGTAATTGCCGCAACAATAATTCAACACCATTTTTACCACTAATTTCTTCTTCTGCAGTTGCTGCAAAAACAAGATTGTATTTTAAGTTTTGTTGATAATAATAATGAATAAAAACTGCCATTAATGAAACCAAACATCCACCTGCATCATTGCTGCCTAAGCCAAACAATTTTTCATCCTCTATTAATGGTTGAAAAGGGTCTTTTGTATATTGTTTGTTTGGCTTTACAGTGTCATGATGCGAGTTTAAAAGAAGCGTTGGTTTACTTTCATTGAAATATTTGTTCAGGCACCAAACATTATTCTGCAGCTTGTGTGTTTCTATACTTTTTGATTGAAGAAAGCTTTCAATAGCATTAGCAGTTTTATCTTCTTCGTTTGAAAGTGACGGAATGGAAATTAATTGTTGCAATAATTGTAAAGCTTCATTATATAATTTTTCAACCTGCATTATTGCGTTATTAAAGTTCCGATTGTTTTTTGTTTTGTATTTTGAATAAGATCATCTGCATGCCCAATCAATACTTCATTTACACCAGCATTAATTGCTGCAAATGCATTGTCAATTTTTGGCAAGATTCCGGCAAATAATTTTTGTTCATCCTGCAACTGCTTATATTTTGCTTTATTGATAAAAGTTATTGCTGAATTATCATCATCGATGTTTTCCAAAACGCCTTTCTTTTCAAAACAATAAATTAATCTCACATAATAAAAGCTTGAAAGTACAACAGCCAATGACGATGCAATTGTATCTGCATTTGTATTTAAAATATGGCCTTGTTCATCATGTGTAAGCGGAGCAAACACCGGAGTAAAACCAGAATCAAGCAGTTGCTTTA
>CAZZXW010000146.1:0-7662 GCA_964658095.1 uncultured Parafilimonas sp.
ACAATCAACCCTTGCTGGAACTGGTTTTTAAAGCAGCATCAATTCATAAAAAATACAATGATACAGCCGAAGTACAGGTTTGCACGCTGCTAAGTATAAAAACCGGCGGCTGTGTTGAAGATTGCGCTTATTGTCCGCAGGCAGCACGTTATAATACCGGCGTTAATGTGCATGCGCTGATGCAAAAAGATGAAGTACTTTCTTACGCACAAAAAGCAAAAGCAGCAGGCAGCACACGTTTTTGTATGGGTGCAGCCTGGCGTGAAGTGCGTGATAATAGAGATTTTGACCGTGTGATTGAGATGGTAAAAGGTGTAAACGAAATGGGCATGGAAGTGTGTTGTACGCTTGGAATGCTTACCGAAACACAGGCGCAAAAATTAGCGGAAGCCGGTTTGTACGCCTACAATCACAATCTTGATACTTCATCGGAATATTATTCAGAAATAATCACCACCCGCACTTATGATGATCGTTTAAATACTTTAGATAATGTGCGCAAAGCTGGTGTAAGCGTTTGTTGCGGTGGCATAATTGGTTTAGGTGAAACACATGAAGACCGGATAAAAATGCTGTATACACTTTCAACCATGCCCGAGCATCCTGAAAGCGTACCAATAAATGCGTTGGTTGCCATTGCCGGAACGCCTTTAGAGAACAATCAAAAAGTTGACGTTTGGGATATGATTAGAATGATTGCAACAGCACGCATTTTAATGCCTAAAGCAATGGTGCGTTTAAGTGCAGGCAGAACCAGCATGAGCATTTCTGAACAGGCACTTTGTTTTATGGCTGGCGCCAACTCAATTTTTGCCGGCGATAAATTATTAACTACACCAAATCCAAGCTTTGAAGAAGATGATGCGATGTTTCAACTGCTTGGTTTAAAACCAAGAGTAGCTTTTAAAAAAGAAAAGGATTTAATGGAAGAAATGATTGATTAATCAGCGCTCTCTTCAGCATCTTCGCCGTGCTCAACTATATCTCCATCTTTAAAAAGGATGCCTTGTAATATTTCTTTCCAAAGCGGTTTTTGGCGAAGCAAAAATTCAAGGTCCATCCCAAAATGTTTAAATTCTTCTTTCTGCGCATTTTGCATGATAGCTCTTGCAGCTTTATCTTTTTCTACTGAAATGCGCTGTTCGTACCAGTTTATAGCTTCTGCTTCTTCGCCTAAAGAGGCAATCATGCGGGCAAAAGTTCTCGTCTTATCAGAAAGTTCCCTTGCCGGTTCGTGGTATTGATCAAATCCCATAAAAAATTTATTCAAACATACATTTAAAATTTATTCTGTCTGTTTAAAATACCTTTACTGAATTAAGTATTCTGAATATATTTGCTAACTCATTTTTACATCGCAATATTTACCAAAAACTATCGTTCTTTAAATCTTACAATTTTCATAAATGATTAGGCTGTTTAAAAACTCAGGTTACCTTTTTCTCACAATAGCAATATTGGCCGCATGTAATAAAGGCGGCAGCGGAAGCAAAAGTTCATGGAAAAAGAAAGATGGCTCCAGCTCTGCAACCGGTTGGCATTATAATGATAAAAGCCAGGGCGGGTATTATGTGCCAAAGCCAAAAGATATTAAAACCGGGCCGGGACTTGTATTTGTACAAGGTGGAACATTTACAATGGGGGCAACAGAAGAAGATATTATGGGTGACTGGAACAATGTGCCGCGTCGTATAACTGTAAATTCATTTTTTATTGATAAAACTGAAGTTGCAAACGTTCACTATCGTGAATATATTCACTGGATAGAAAACGTTTTTTCTGATCCCCAATACCAGGCAGTTGTGGATGGTGCAAAACCAGATACATTGGTTTGGAGAAGTGAGCTGGCATATAATGAACCTTATGTTGAATATTATTTCCGTCATCCTTCTTATAATTATTATCCTGTTGTTGGTGTTACCTGGAGACAGGCGCATGACTTCTGCATCTGGCGTACAGACAGAGTGAATGAATTGGCATTAATTGATAAAGGATATCAGAATAAAAATCTTATTAAACAGGAAATGAATGGTGGTGGCCAGGATAATTTCAATACAAAATCTTATTTAATGGGTGAGTATGAAGGTGTACCGGGCAAGCCAAAGAAAAACCCTTTAAAAGATGCGCAGGGCAGGCCAAGAACAACAGTTTCTTTTGAAGATGGAATTCTTTTTCCTGATTACCGCTTGCCTACTGAAGCTGAATGGGAATATGCAGCTTTAGGATTAGTAAGCGAAAATCCGCAACCACGTAAATCAGAAAAAAAGAGAGGCGAAGAGTTAATTGCCAACAAACAAATTTATGCTTGGAAGAATGATGGTTATGATAACCTGCGTTCAACAAAAAAAGGTGCTATGCAAGGTGCCATGCTTGCTAACTTTAAACGTGGCAACGGTGATTACATGGGTACAGCAGGTGGCTTGAATGACCGTTCCGCTATTCCGGCATCAGTAACGTCTTTCTTCCCAAACGGTTTCGGTATTTATAATATGAGTGGTAATGTTAGCGAGTGGGTTGCAGATGTTTACAGGCCAACTACCGGGCTTGATGAAGATGATTTGAACCCTTATCGTGGTAACGTTTTTACGCAGGTTGATAAAAGTGGTGGTGAAGGTAATTTAAGAGATAGCTTGGGAAGAATAAAAATGATACCAGAGAATGATTCAACTTTAGCTAACCGACGCAATTACCAGCGTTCTTATGCAGTAAATTATCTTGATGCTGACTCCGCCAGCCGTGTTTATTATGGATATGGTGTTACAACACTTATCAGCGATCAAAGCCGTGTTGTTAAAGGCGGAAGCTGGATGGATATGCCTTATTGGTTAAGTCCCGGGGCGAGACGTTTTCTGGAAGAATATCAAAGCAGTTCAACTGTTGGTTTTCGTTGTGCAATGACACATTATGGAGCACCTGAAGGTGAATCAACTAAAATAAAAACCGGGAATTTCTTTCCAAAGCGCAGACAAAAAAGATAGGAAGGTTAAGGTTAAATAAAGAAAAGCCGTTCACATTGTGAATGGCTTTTTGTTTGATACACTTATACAATGTTAGTTTGCTGTATGAAAGATTTTGATGAGCGTTTAGATCATCTTATTAAATCAGCTTTGGATGAAGATATTGGTGATGGTGACCATTCAACACTTTGCTGCATTCCTGCTAACGAAAAAGGTAAGGCAATTCTTAAAATAAAACAGGATGGTATATTAGCAGGTGTTAAAGTGGCTGAAACAATATTTAAGTATATTGAGGAAAGCGCATTCATCCATATTATAAAAGATGATGGTGAAGCAATGTATAATGGTGAAACGGCGTTTGAAGTTTCAGCACATATTCAAACTATTTTAAAATGCGAAAGGCTTGTGCTGAATTGTATGCAACGCATGAGTGGTATTGCAACGCTCACACATATGTATGTTGAAAAAATTAAAAACTATAAAACTAAATTATTAGACACACGGAAAACAACGCCCAATTTCCGTTTGCTTGAAAAAGAAGCGGTGAGAATTGGCGGCGGCGTTAATCATCGCTTTGGATTGTTTGATATGATTATGCTGAAAGATAATCATATTGATTTTTGCGGTGGTATTGATAAAGCAATTGATAAAGCCTGGCAATATGTTCAAACAAAAAAGCCTGAATTAAAAATTGAAGTTGAAACGAGAAATATAAATGATGTGAAGGAAGTTTGTGTAAAAGGAAAAGGCAAAGTATTTAGAATAATGCTGGATAATTTTCAACCCGCTCAAATAACAGAAGCATTAGACATTATTAAGGATGATTTTGAAACAGAAGCAAGCGGCGGCATCCATCTTGATAACATTCAATTGTATGCTGCAACAGGGGTTGATTATATAAGTGTTGGCAGTTTAATTCACCAGGCACAAAGTGTGGATTTAAGTTTGAAAGCAGTGATTGATTAATATCAAACAAACTTTTATGAGCAAGAAAAGCAAGGCTGATATGAATGGTTTTGTATACAGCACTAATCCGGATTTTTCTTTTCAACCTGAAGAAAACAACGCAGCTGAAACCTTGCAGCCACAACAACAAAAATTAAAAATAAAGCTTGATACAAAACACCGTGCTGGCAAAGCAGTAACGCTTGTTGAAAATTTTATTGGAACAGATAATGACCTTGAAGAGCTTGGCAAGAAATTAAAAAACGTTTGCGGCACAGGCGGCAGCACAAAAGAGAAATTAATAATTATTCAGGGTGATCAAAGAGAAAAAATTTTGCAATGGCTGCTGAAAAACAATTATAAGCAAAGCCGGAAAATTTAATACCTGCATCAGCCAATGCTATTCTTTATTTATTTTGTTGAATGATAACAAGCTTGTCTATCGAAGCGCTTTATAAAATTTTTCTTCAATATCCATTGGTTATTACAGATACACGTAAGTTAAAACATAATTCAATTTTTTTTGCATTAAAGGGTGATAATTTTAACGGTAACCAGTTTGCGCTTAAATCAATAGAACTTGGCGCTGCGTATGCTGTTATTGATGAACCGCCTGAAGAAGACAGCAATAATTTAATTTTAGTTGATGATGTACTTACAACATTACAGTTGCTTGCACAACACCATCGTAAACAATTTAAAATACCATTTATTGGTATAACCGGCAGCAATGGAAAAACAACTACAAAATAATTGATTAATGCGGTTCTTGCATCAACATATAAAACCTATACAACACAAGGCAACCTTAATAATCACATTGGCGTGCCGCTTACTTTATTAAGTGTTAAGCCAGATGCACAAATGGCGGTTATTGAAATGGGTGCAAATCATCAAAAAGAAATAGAACAATACTGTAAATGGGCGCAGCCAACACATGCAATAATTACAAATTGTGGCAAAGCGCATCTTGAAGGTTTTGGCGGCATTGAAGGTGTGCGAAAAGGCAAAGGTGAACTATATGATTTTATAAGAGCTAACAACGGCGTTGCTTTTGCTTATAATGAGTATGACTACTTACACCAGATGTCAAAAGGTATAAATGAAGTTGTTTGGTATGGAATAAATGATGGCAATGTTTGTGGAAATGTATTGTCATCAGAGCCTTTTCTTGAAGTTAAATTAACTAAAGGTTTTACACACAAGTCAATAAAGACAAATCTTGTTGGCGATTATAATTTGCCCAATATTCTTTGCGCAATATGTGTTGGAAAATATTTTGAAATTGATGATAGTAAAATAAAAACGGCGATAGAAAACTATGTTCCATCCAACAGCCGTTCGCAGCTGATAGAAGCAGGATCAAACAAAATTATTTTGGATGCTTACAATGCAAACCCAACAAGCATGAAGGCAGCCATTGAAAATTTTGCGCACATTCAGTCCCCAAAAAAAATATTGATACTTGGCGGCATGATGGAGCTTGGTAAAGACAGTATTGCTGAGCATGAAAGTATTTTAAACATCATCAAAAAGTATGAATGGCATACAGTAATTCTTGTTGGCGGTGATTTTAAAAACACTTTAAACAATTACATTTTTTTCAATTCATCTGATGATGTAGCGGCCTGGTTAAAAGAGCAAAACTTTGAGCAAGCTTATATTCTTATAAAAGGATCAAGAAGCATACATCTTGAAAATGTGCTGCAAGCTTTTGAAACTACAAAGGCAAACTAATTTTGTTTGCACATATATTGCAGTAATTAATTATGGCTTCTGACAAACCATCTTATTTATGGAGTGTGTTTACCAACCGCTGCCCACGATGCCGGCGTGGACGTATTTTTAAATTTAATAATGCTTATGCATTAAAGAACAGTAATTACATGAAGATGCATGAGAACTGCCCGGTATGCGGACAGGCAACTGACATTGAAGTTGGTTTTTATTATGGTACCGGTTATGTGAGTTATGCAATAACTATTTTGCTTTCTGTGATCACTTTTGTTTTATGGTGGGTTATTATTGGGGTATCGATTAATGATAATCGTGTTTTTTGGTGGCTTGGCTTTAATACTTTATTGCTGATAATTCTGCAACCGCCGCTTATGCGTTTTTCACGCACTTTATGGTTAAGCTGGTTTGTTAAGTATGATGAAAACTGGGAACAATCAAAAGCAAGCGACCCGGAACGCATTGTAAAAGAGCACATGCAGAACTGGTAAACATTGTTAGTCATTTTCGTTTATATCTACTACGTATTTCTATACTGCTATTATTAAAGTAAAAGTTTCCTGAAACTTCCTTTACTTCGACTAAACCAAAACTTTATTTATGAAAATTAAATTGTACTTTTTAATACTGCTTTTGTTGTCTGTTGTAACCATAGCATCAGCAACACCGAAAATCACCTTAACCACCCTAACAATTGTAACCGGTAATTTTAACCAGGGTACTAACAATAATATCGTCTATGCGGTGAAGATCAAAGTAACATCCGGGCCAGTTTCTATAAGTAATATTAAATTTAATCTTTCAGGAACGTTTGATGCAAATGATATTGATAATATATTGGTCTATTTTAATTCTACTGCTATAAGCATTAGTGGTTCCAGTTACTTAGGCGGAACTGTTGGAACATTTGCAGCACCGCATGCCTATAATATTGGTATAGGTAAAACATTTGCAGCTACTGATTCGGGTTATTTTATTATCGCTGTTAACCTGAATGCAACTGCTACTGATAATCATACTTTACGTATAAAAGGCGATACGGATCCTGTATCTTTTACATACTCAGTTTCTTCAACAGTAACTAACAACCAAAGCAATAAAGCAGGCACCCAAACTATACAGGCCGCTGATGTATCATTAACTTCTGCAACTATTGCTGCAGGCAATTTTAACCAGGGCACAAACAATAATATTTTGTATGCAATAAAGATGAAAGCAAAAACAGAACCTATTACTGTTAACAACATTCAGTTCACGCTCACAGGCAGCATTGATGCAAATGATATTGACAACATAAGCATATATTTCAATTCAACTGCGGTAAGCATTAGCGGCGCCAGTTATTATGGAGGATCAGCCGGAACTTTTGCAACGCCGCATCCTTATAGTATTAGTATAGGTAAAACACTTGCCATTAATGATTCGGGTTATTTTATTATTGCTTTAAATACTAATGCTACTGCTACTGATAACCATACTTTACATATTAAAGGCGATACCAACCCTGTTGTATTTGGCTTTACAACTGCACCTAATATTTTCAATTACCAGGCTGATAAAGGCGGACTGAAAACTATACAGGCCGCTGATGTATCATTAAGTTCTGCAACTATTGCTGCAGGCAATTTTAACCAGGGCACAAACAATAATATTTTGTATGCAATAAAGATGAAAGCAAAAACAGAACCTATTACTGTTAACAACATTCAGTTCACGCTCACAGGCAGCATTGATGCAAATGATATTGACAACATAAGCATATATTTCAATTCAACTGCGGTAAGCATTAGCGGCGCCAGTTATTATGGAGGATCAGCCGGAACATTTGCAGCACCGCATACTTATAGCATTAGTATAGGTAAAACACTTGCCATTAATGATTCGGGTTATTTTATTATTGCTGTAAACCTGAATGCAACTGCAACTGATAACCATACTTTACATATTAAAGGTGATTCCAACCCTGTTGTATTTGGCTTTACAACTGCACCCAATATTTTCAATTACCAGGCTGATAAAGCTGGCA
>CAZZXW010000147.1:0-4511 GCA_964658095.1 uncultured Parafilimonas sp.
CACTTGCAAGATATATGTTCGATTCAGAAGATGCGTTGATACGCATTGATATGAGTGAGTACATGGAAAAATTTACGGTAAGCCGTTTAATTGGTGCGCCTCCGGGATATGTTGGTTATGAAGAAGGCGGACAGCTTACTGAAAAAGTACGCCGCAAACCTTATAGTGTTATATTATTAGATGAAATTGAAAAGGCACATCCTGACATTTATAATATTTTATTACAGGTGTTGGATGATGGACAATTAACCGATGGCCTTGGCAGAAAAATAGATTTCAAAAACACTTTAATTATAATGACATCTAACATTGGTGTACGCCAGTTGAAAGATTTTGGTGAAGGTGTTGGTTTTGCAACAGCAACACGTATGCAGAATGCAGATGAAAATAATAAAGCAGTTATTGAAAAAGCATTGAAGCGCACTTTCTCTCCTGAATTTTTAAACAGGATTGATGATGTAGTTATCTTCAACTCACTTTCAAAAGAAAATATTTTTGAGATCATTGATATTTTAATGAAAGGTGTATTCAAACGCTTGAATACAATGGGCTTTGAGTTAGAGATTACAACTGATGCTAAAGAATTTATTGCCGATAAAGGTTATGATTCTCAATTTGGCGCAAGGCCTTTGCATAGAGCAATTCAGAAATATCTTGAAGATGCTTTGGCAGAAGAAATTTTAAATTTGAATATCAAGCAAGGTGATATTTTGATCGCTGATCTTGATAAAGAAAATCAAAAAATAAAATTCGATTTTGGTAAAAAGGCCGAAGAAGCAAAAGTTTAGTTTTAATATTAAATAAAAAGAACCGTCTCAATTTGAGGCGGTTTTTTTATTGTGACTAAGTTTATATAGATTTTAGTTTATCATGCAGTTTTGCTTTCACTTCGTTAAACCATTCATCTCTCAAAATACTTAATACAATTGAATCCCTTCTTCTTTCGCCCTCAAACGTAGCCATGTTACTGCGTAAAATGCCATCCACTTTACAACCAATCGATTTCATGGCCGCAATACTTCTTTCATTTCTTGCATCTGCTCTAAATTCAACTCTTTCTAAATTTAATTTTTCAAAAGCAAACTTAAGCAGTAAATATTTACAATGCTTATTTAAACCTGTGCCCTGAAATTTTTTTCCATACCAGGTATAACCTAACTGAATAGTTTTAAAAGGAAGATTGATATCATAAAATCTTGTTGAACCCGCATAAGCATTTGCCTTTTTATCAAACACAGTAAATGGAAATTCCTTGCCTGCTTTTTTTTCTTTTAAAGCGATGTTTAAATAATTTTTTAATCCATCTTCACCATCCGGCCTCACCAACGAATAATACCAAAGCCCACGTTCATTCACAGCAAACGGCAAGAGATTTTCATAGTCGTTTTCTATAAGTGGCCGAAGTAAAACACGATCATCTTCTAACGTAATATTGGGAAACTGTTCTGGTGTTGAATGCATATTTTCGTACGATTGATTTGTAAAGAAAAAACAATTTTTTTATGTGTGGAATTGTTGGTTACATCGGCCCTAAACAAGCTTATCCAATTATAATAAAAGGCTTGAAGCGGTTGGAATATCGGGGCTATGACAGTGCTGGAATCGCTTTATTAAATGGTGGGCTTAAAGTATATAAAAAGAAAGGCAGGGTTGCTGATCTTGAAGATACATTGATTGGAAAAGATTTAACCGGCAATGCAGGCATTGGCCATACAAGATGGGCAACACATGGTGAACCCAGCGACCGCAATGCTCATCCACATATAAGTAACAGCGGCAATATTGCTATGATACATAA
Organism: uncultured Parafilimonas sp.; assembly: GCA_964658095.1. Lineage (GTDB taxonomy): Bacteria > Bacteroidota > Bacteroidia > Chitinophagales > Chitinophagaceae > Parafilimonas. The sequence goes on from CAZZXW010000147.1 coordinate 1,799, forward strand.
TGGAATTATTGAAAACTATGCACAGATAAAAAATGAACTGCTTAAAAAAGGCTACATCTTCAGCAGTGATACAGACACTGAAGTATTGCTGAATTTCATAGAAGACATCAAAAAAAATAATGAAGGCTCGCTTGAAGAAGCGTTACGTGTTGCCTTAAAAAGAGTGGTTGGCGCTTATTGTATTTTGCTGGTTGATAAAAATGATCCGCACACAATTATTGCTGCACGTAAAGGCAGCCCGCTTGTAATTGGTATTGGTAAGAATGAGCATTTTTTAGCAAGCGATGCTTCGCCAATTATTGAATATACCAAAGAAGTTGTGTATGTAAACGATTATGAAATTGCCATTGTGCGTGCTGATGAACTTATCTTAAAAAACCTGGGCAATGAAAAGCAAACACCATTTATAACAAAGCTTGATATGGAATTATCTGCCATTGAAAAAGGCGGTTATGCACATTTTATGCTTAAAGAAATTTTTGAACAACCTCAAACAATTTATGATTGTTTGCGCGGCAGGCTGAATGCAGAAAGAGGAACAATTACCATGAGCGGCATTCAGCAATATGAACAGGAAATAATGAATGCAAACCGCATAATTATAATTGCCTGTGGTACAAGCTGGCATGCCGGTTTAGTGGCTGAATATATTTTTGAAGAACTATGCCGCATTCCTGTTGAAGTGGAATATGCATCTGAATTTCGTTACAGAAACCCGATTGTAAAAAAAGGTGATGTCATTATTGCTATTTCGCAAAGTGGTGAAACTGCTGATACATTGGTTGCGATTGAAACTGCCAAAGAACAAGGCGCTATTATACTTGGTGTACTGAATGTAGTTGGTTCATCCATTGCACGTAAATCACATGCAGGTGCTTATACACATGCAGGGCCGGAAATTGGTGTTGCAAGTACTAAAGCATTTACGGCACAACTTGCTGTCTTAACCATGATCGCTTTAAAAATTGCTCATGCAAAAAATACTATTGATGAAGAGCGTTATCTTTTATTGTGCAAAGAGTTAACAGAAATTCCTGACAAAGTTGCAACAGTGTTGCAACAAAGAGATGCTATAAAAATACTTGCTGAAAAATATAAAGATGCTTATGATTTTTTATACCTCGGACGTGGATACAATTTTCCTGTTGCACTGGAAGGCGCATTAAAGCTTAAGGAAATTTCTTACATACATGCAGAAGGTTATCCTGCTGCAGAAATGAAGCACGGGCCAATTGCATTGGTGGATGAAAAACTGCCTGTTGTATTTATTGCAACAAAAGATGCTTATCATCAGAAAATAATCAGCAATATGCAGGAAATCAAAGCACGCAAAGGCAAAGTAATTTCAATTATTACTGAAGGAGATACTGTTTCGCCAACACTTGCTGATGATATAATTATTGTTCCGCCTGCTGATGAAATTGTAGCGCCAATGTTAAGCGTTATTCCTTTACAATTGCTTGCATATTATATAGGTATTGCAAAAGGTTACGATGTTGATAAACCACGCAATCTTGCCAAGAGTGTTACGGTAGAATAATTAATTTATTCTACCACATAGCTACATATAAACATAGAAAGTTTCTATGTGATATCCTTCGTGTTCTATATTTTCCTTTGGTAAAACTTTAAGACTTAAACTTTATAAAACAATTACGCTATTACTGCCACCAAACATGTTTGGATATTGTTTATCAGCTTCAGGTTCATCAAGCCAAACATGTTCATTCACTAAATATTTAAACTGGTGTTCAGTATTTTTAGGCAACTGCACATCGCAGGTAAAACTGCCATCTTTTTTCTTACTCATTGTAACTGCATTCTGCCAATCATTATTCAAACCCAACACTTCTGCGGTTTCAGCATTTTCAAAGTTTACAACAAACTTTACTTTGCAATAATCTTTAGTTTTAAAATAAGTTTTTTGTACCATAATTGTTGTTTTAATTCAATTATTACAAATAAATAAAAAAGTAACCTTGTTATGATATAACACTTATTAACAGCAGTTGAAAAGTAATTGAGGTATTAAACAATATTACTGATGATCAGGTGCTTTGTTCAAGTTTCATCATAAGGGATCTTTTATCAAGCATGCCTGGATGCCGCCACATGATCTTTCCTTTTTTAAAGAATATAAAAGTGGGCACTGCATTTACATTATATGTTTGTGCAATTTGATTTTGCCTATCAATATTCACTTTTACAACACGTATTTTACCCTGTATGTTTTGTGCAACTTCTTTTACAACCGGTTCCATTGCTTTGCAGGGGCCACACCAGTCAGCATAAAAATCAACCAGCACCGGTTTTTCAGATTGTATAAGTTCAGAAAACGATTCCATAAGTTTTATAAACTATGCTACAATTACCATACAAGATTATATGCGAAGCTTACAATAATTTTATTTTAATATTCCTGAAACAAATGTAAGTATCTGCAATGTTGCTATGTGCTGCCTGCAAAGCAATATGGCCACTTTTTGACATTCCGTAACTAGGTTCATCTTTCCATTTACCTGCTGCTTTTGCTTTTTGCCATTCACTGCTTTGCAGTTCATATTCAACAACCTTTTTGCCGTTAAGCCAATGCTCAACATGATTTTTATTTACAATAATTATTGTATGATTCCATTCGCCGGGTGTGTTTGCAGCGTGCACAGCAGGCGGCTTTATAGCATAAGCAGCGCCGGTTTTTTGCCATTCTTCAATA
>CAZZXW010000147.1:4521-7660 GCA_964658095.1 uncultured Parafilimonas sp.
GGCCCGCTATCATAAGCCTCATCATAGTTTTCATTTACGTGATACATAATGCCGCTGTTGCCTTTTGGCGAAATTTTCCAATCAATGGATAATTCAAAATTTTCAAATGTATCTACAGACATAATATCAGCATTTGAGCTGTCTCCGGCACGTTCGCTGCATAAATTTCCGTCGCTCACTTTCCAGGAGCCCGGCCAGTTTTTATAAGTTCGCCAGCCATTCATTGTGTTACCATCAAACAATAATTTCCAGCCTTTGTTTTGTTCCTGTTGTGTAAGTTCATTTTCTATGCTGGTATCTCCGTTTGGTGAGAAATTATCAGCATAAACACTTTTAGTACTTATTATCAAAATAAAAAATATAAAAATGCAAACATTTATACGCATAATTTAGTTTTATTTGTGGCAGAATTGTTTGTTGCTAATATATTCAGATTCTGTTAAAGATTACTATTTCTGTTGATATTGTTAACCTTTTTGTTACTGTTTGAAAAACTATCTTTATGAGCATGAATTCTATACCACGCTACACAATTCTTTATGCAGAAGATGATGAAGATGACCAACAATTGATAAAAGATTCTTTTGGAAAATATGCATCTGACGTAAATATTATTATTCTTAATAATGGCGTTGAAGCTGTAAGTTATCTTAATAATCTTTCAGCGGCGGACCCAAAGCCCTGTTTAATAATTCTCGATATTAATATGCCACGAATGAATGGCCTTGAAGCGCTGAAGCAAATAAAATCAAACCAGCGCTTTGCGAACATTCCTGCAATATTATTTACAACATCATCTCAACAGCAGGATAAAAAATTAGCTGCTCAATACGATGCAAGTGTTATTACCAAACCTGTTGATTCAAAACAAATGAGAATTATTGCAGAAAAATTTATTGAGCACTGCGGTGCAGAAATTAAAAACAAGTTATCTCAAAACAATTAGATTGTTACCAGTCTTTTTCTAATTGCTTCTAAAGCCATACCTGTGCGGCTTTGCACATTCAATTTGCGGAAAATATTCTCACGATAACCATCAACTGCCCGTTCAGTTACTTTCATGGCTAACGCAATTTCTTTATAAGTCGCATCGCTGCAGGCAAGTTGCAGAAATTGTTTTTCTTTTTCATTCAACAGCATTTCATTTTGTTTGCCGGAATGCAACATGCGCCTGTAATAAATGTTTAACGCATCAGCATTATAATATCCTTTCTTATACACTTCATACAATGCTTTTTCCAGTTCATCGGGATGAATATCTTTTACAATGTAAGCACAACATCCTGCTTTTATCATTGCAATAATACTTTCATCATCATCCTGCATAGAAAGCGCAATAATTTTTATTGCCGGGTGATGTGCAGAGATAAATTGCGCCGTTTGCCTTCCATCCATAACCGGCATGTTTACATCAAGCAAAACAATATCAGGCTCCTGTTGGCATGATTTGATTTTTTCGATCAAAGCTTTTCCGTTCAACGCTTCAGCTACAATTACAAAACTTTTAAATGTGTCTATCAGCAAGCTTAAAGATTTTAAAAACAACTGATGATCATCTGCAATTGCAAGTCGAATTTTCACAATAAAATTTAATTGAAATTAATGTACTATCAGGCAATTTTATCTTTAAGCGGCAATATAATTTTTACTGTTGTTCCGTTGTTTTTTTGTGATTGCCATTCAATAATACCTTCTAAAAATTTTATGCGCTGCTGCATGTTGGTTAAGCCCAGGCTTTGTTGTTGTGCCAACGCAAAATCAAATCCATTTCCATCATCTTTAATTATAATGTGGATGGATGTTGCTTCATTTTTTATTTGAATGCCGATGTGTTTTGGCGATGCATGTTTAAGACTGTTTTGAAGTGCTTCCTGCATCACACGAAAAAGCATCATCTGTTCATCGGCTGCAAGGGGCAGATTATCATAATCAGTTAAAAAATCAGCCTGAATTGCTTTTGTTATATTGATGTAATTGATTTCAGTTTCCAGGTTTTTAATAAGGTTAAACTGCAGCAGCCATTCTTTATTAAATGACTTTGATACATGCCGCAAATCCTGTATAGCTTTTGTAATAGTTTGTTCTGCTGTTGTAAGCGATTCAGGTACATTATTAAGCTGAATGAAGCCAACCTTCATAAGCATTTTTGTACTGCTTAATAACTGCCCGATGTTATCATGCAATTCACGGCTTATCTGGTTAAAAGAATGTTCCTGCGTTTCAAGCCTTGCCTGTAAGATTTCAGTATTGAATGCCTGCTGCATGTTTTGTTTTTCAAGGATGTGCCTGTTGCTTTTACGCCTGTACCAAACCATCACAAATAATAAAAACGATACGATAAGCAGCAGCATTATTGTTATAAAAAGTATTAAAATAATCAGCTGTTCTTTTTCCATAATTTTTGAGAAAAACTTCCTACAGTAAATAATCCATACATTATTAAATTAAGTGTTGTAAGCAATAGTGCATAAATTTTACCCTGCGGATCTAATTTATGACTGTCAATATAATTAAACAGGCACAAATACACAATTTCTCCGGCATTAAAAAACAAAAGCCCTGTACAAATCCAAAATACAGGTATTGAAAAATAGTTTATAAATAAATCGCTTATAAATAATTCAGCTAAAAAAACCAGGCAATATGCTGTTATTAATACAGAGCTGATGGTATCATTAACAGAGTTATAAATCCAAAAGCTTTCCTGGTAAAGCCTAAATATTGCATACAACAAAAAAATTATACCTGCAGCCAGTATAACTTTTTTTAATTTTTTTGATTGATAAGTAAAGGCGAAGAACAGCGTCCAAAAACCAGTATCAATAAGCAGATCAAGGTTAAATATAAAATGGTTGCTTTTTTTTAAAAAATGAGAATATAAATAACCGCTTAGCTGAACAGAAGCTGTGAACAATAAATAATATGGGAAAATTTTTAAAAGCCTGTTATTGTAGTTTCTATTTATAAAAAATGCAGCAACGCATATAAGAATAGCAAGAGTTCCTAAAATCATTTCCAGCATAGAGCTCTAAATTAAATATCAACCTAGACAATTTGGAGGACACAATGGAATTTTATTTCCGCCCATGTTTGAGAAAGAGCCGTTAGCTGCAGTGTTACTAAGATTATCTACACTGTT
>CAZZXW010000148.1:0-5705 GCA_964658095.1 uncultured Parafilimonas sp.
CTGTCATATCTTCCAATCCACCACCCAGCTTCAGCATCCTGCACACTTATTTCTTTAGCACCTGCATTCTTCAAAAAATCCTGCAGGTCATTTATATTGGTCTTAGATGTTGCTTCAATAACCATTACAAATAAATCATCAGTAGCCCGTAAATGAAAATGATGTTTTTTAATGAACGGAGCCAATTGACACAAATAACAAAAAGTAAGTACCATACCAACCGCAGAAAGTAAAACTGTTGTCTCAAATGTTATTGGGATAAAAGCAGGTAAAGGAAAATGCGGCTTACCACCAATATTCAAAGGCCAATCACTTGTGAATACCCAGCCCATGCCACCTAACGCAATTGAAGTGCCTGTAATACCGTAAATAAAACCGGCTGTATGCAGGCTTGTTTCACGTAAACCAATTGCATGGTCAAGACCGTGAACAGGAAATGGTGTATAGACGTCATGAATTTTATAACCCGCAAGCCTTACTCTTTTTACTGCGGGAAATAAAACGTTTTCATCATCAAAACAACCAACTATGAATCTTTTTTTTGCCATAACTTCAATCAGGCGTTTTTTAATTTGTACTTCAATTTAATGAACTGCCTCTTCAGCAAATTCTTCCGCAGGCTCTGCTTCAAATTTGCTCATATTCTGTTTATAACTTTCACCTGAAATTTTTAAAATCTGTTTAATTTCTGCCGTTGCAATTACAGGGAAATATTTTGAGAAAAGGAAAAAGCAGGTAAAAAATAATCCGAATGTACCCAGGTAAAACCCAACTTCCCAAATTGTAGGACTGTAATAAACCGGCCATGATGAGGGAAGATAATCCCTAAACAATGATGTAACGATAATTACAAAACGTTCAAACCACATACCTACATTTACTACTATGCTTATAAACATGGTAACCCATAAATTGCGGCGCATTTTTCTAAACCAAAAGATTTGCGGAGACACAACGTTACAAAACATCATGCTGTAATATGACCAGCCATAAGGGCTGAAAAAATTTGCTCTGCTATAAAAGAATGCATAATTTTCATATTGATTCTGGCTGTAAAACGCCATGAATAATTCAGTAAGATAAGCACAACCAACTATTGATCCTGTCAATACAATTACTTTGTTCATTGCTTCTATATGACCAATTGTGATATAGCTTTCAAGACCTAGAACTTTTCTAGTAATCAGCAATAATGTTTGCACCATCGCAAACCCTGAAAAGATTGCACCTGCAACGAAGTATGGAGGAAATATTGTTGTATGCCAACCTGGTATTACCGATGTAGCAAAGTCAAATGATACAATTGTATGAACTGATAATACAAGTGGTGTTGCAAGCCCTGCAAGTACCAACGATAAAGATTCATGTCTTTGCCAGTGTTTTGTTGAGCCGCTCCATCCAAAAGCAGCAATACCATATAGTAATTTACGCAACTTGGTTCTGGCGCGGTCTCTTACCGTAGCAAAATCGGGTAATAAACCCGTGTACCAAAACAAAAGTGAAACAGTAAAATATGTTGAGATTGCAAACACATCCCACATTAACGGTGAAGCAAAGTTTGGCCAAACTGGTCCACGTGTATTTGGATAAGGCAATGTAAAAAACGCAAGCCACACACGGCCCATGTGCCAAATAGGAAATTGTCCGGCACACATTACCGCAAAGATTGTCATTGCTTCTGCGGCACGGTTTACGCCATTTCTCCATGTTTGCCTAAACAGTAATAAGATAGCAGATATAAGTGTACCGGCGTGACCTATACCAACCCACCAAACGAAATTTGTAATATCCCAACCCCAGCCTACAGTATGATTTACATTCCATTGACCGATACCATAAACAACTTCCCTATACACGCTGTAAATGCCAAACATCAGCAATGCCACAGAAATAAAAAAACCTACATACCACAATTTGCCTGGCTTTACTTCAATAGGCCGGCAAATATCTTCAGTTACATCATGGTAGGTTTTACTGCCATCAATTAATGGTTCTCTCTGCTGCGATTCATATTTTAATAATGACATACTGCTAAATTTTTCATACAGTCTGTGACAAATTATTTATCTAAACTTGCTAGCCTTCTTTATTGTTTACCATTTCTTCATCCCTGTTGCGCACTTTAGCCAAATAACTAACATTTGGTAAAGTATGCAACTGTTCAAGTGAATGAAACAGCCTGAATTTATTATTAAATCTTACCTGGCTTACAGCGCTGTTCTTATCATGTGCATTACCAAAAATAATTGCGTTTGTCGGGCATGCCTGCTGACAAGCTGTTTGCACATCAGGCGCATTATCAATTGTTGCCGGCTTTGTATTTAACGGACGGCTTTCTCTTTTTGCTTTAAGCTTTCCTTCCTGGCAACGCTGAACGCATAATGTGCATTTTTCCATTACGCCACGTGCACGAACTGTTACATCAGGATTTAAAACCATTCTGGTAAGATCATCATTCATTACATGCACTGCCGGATCAAGCTGACCAACACCTGTAAAATTCTGGTTATCAGGAAAACTATCTGCACCAGTATAATCAGCCCAGTTAAAACGACGCACTTTATAAGGGCAGTTATTAGCGCAATATTTTGTACCGATACAACGGTTATAAGCCATTTGATTTAAGCCTTCACTGCTATGATTTGTAGCACTTACAGGACAAACATTTTCACAAGGTGCATTATCACAATGCTGGCACATTAAAGGCTGAAATACAACCTGCGGATTTTCCATATCGCCGCTGTAATAGCGATCAATACGCAACCAGTGCATATCATGAAAACGCTTTACTTCGCTCTTTCCTACAATCGGAACATTATTTTCAAGATGACAGGCAACAACACAGGCACCACAACCAATACAAGTGTTCAGATCAACGTTCATTCCCCAATGAATACCGGGCTTGTCATAATAAGGATAAATGGTGCCTTGTTTTTCATAAGAAGGTAGTCCGCCAAATGGCTTTGCTTCTTTTTCCCTGTCGTTTAATATTTCTTCAGGCTCTCTTTTAAAGTCAGCCAATGTAAGTTCTTTCATTACATCGCTGCGGTTACCCGTTACAGTTGTATAAACATTATGTGTTTGAATCTGCGCTATATCAGAAGTATCGCTTGTTTTTTCAACCGTTACACTTGGTGCAGCATAATCAATAAAGGTTCCATTAAAGGAAGCAAACGGAAAAGCATTTTGCCCTACTTTTTCAGACACCTTTCCTAATTTTTCTGTGCGCCCATACCCTAATGCAATACCAATTGTATTTGGATGAACACCAGGAACAATTAAAAAAGGCAGTGATAAAGAACCTTTGCCGTTCACAGTTATTTTTAAAACTCTTTTGGCAGGATGCACTTCATAGGCATCAGACTGGCCATTATCATTCAAATCAATATCCAACAAACTTTTAGCTATAGCGGGAGAGATAATAACATAATTATCCCATGTTGCCCTTGTAACAGGATCAGGCATTTCCTGTAACCATGGATTGCCAGAACCTTCACCACAGCCAATGCCTACTTTTTTATAAAGAACAAGTTCTGTATTATTTGATTTTGAGGCACCGTTAACAGCTGTTATTGCACCTGCTGTTGAAGTATTGTTATAAGTTGCTATACCGGCACTTCTTACTGTGGAAACAATGGTTTTTAAAGTGTCTGTAACAGAATTAGAAGCAGTTCCATTAGTTGATAAAACACCATCTTGCAGCGCTTTATCAAAAGCTGGTTCACCCCCTAATTTTCCAACCCAATAATTTTTAAAATAAGTATGATAATCTGTTGCAGCACCGCTCCATTTCACAATGCTGTCCTGCCATTGTCTTGTTTTGAATAATGGATTGATAGTTGGCTGCATCAAAGAAATAAAACCAGATTTTGGTTCTGCATCGCCCCAGGCTTCAAGATAATGATGATCTGGAATTACATACTTGCAAAGTTGTGTTGTTTCATCATTTTTTGAATTAAAGGAAACTGAAACCTTTACATTTTTTAATGCATTGGTAAATGCTTTTGCGTCTGGCCATGTATAAGCAGGATTAGCACAAGCAACTAATAAAGCGCCAACTTTTCCTGCACTCATATCGTTTAATAAACCAGCAAAATCTGTATCAATACCTGATTTGCTGTTATTGGTTGTTGACCAGTCAATCGTTGTACCTTCTGCATCAATTGCATTATTAATTGCATTAACAACCTGTTGCACATTCGGATCATTACTTCCACAAACAACCAATGCATTTCCTTTATTGGCAGTTAATTCAGTTGCTGCTTTTGTAATACCAGCTTTAAGTTTTGCATCACTTATGTTAGAAGTGCCTTGCCCGTTTAAAGCGCTTAACATAGCAATGGCAACCGCTCCTGTTTCTGACGGACGATGTATATAACGTTCATCCGCATTTGAACCTGTTAAGCTTAAAACAGATTCAAACTGAAAATGCCTGCTCATGGCAGGATTGCTTTCATTTATTCTTCTGCCAACTGCATATTGCGCGGCAAATTCAATTGGACTTAACCAGGTGCCTAAAAAATCTGCGCCAATACTTACTATAACTTTTGCTTTATCAAAATTATATGATGGAATAGCTTGTTTGCCGTAAGAAGCTTTATTGGCAAGCAACATTCCTGTATAAGAGTCAGCATCATACATTACATGCCTGCTGCCTGCATATTTAGATAAGAATTGATCAATAGCTTGAAGCGTAGTTGGTGAATTAATTGTACTGGTCAACAAAACAACCGGCGCTCCGCCAAGACTGCTTAAAGCACCGGCAATTGCCTGGTCAATATAAGCAAGTGTTACTTCTTTGCCATCAATTGTTGGATAACGTAAACGTGCCGTATCATATAAACTTAAAACAGACGCCTGCACTTTTGCAGATGTTCCGCCTTTGGTTACCGGTGATAAATTATTGCCTTCAATTTTTATAGGACGGCCATCACGCACTTTTGCCAAAACACTTATTGCTTCTCCATCCTGAACATAAGTGGTAGCGTAAAAATTAGAAACACCGGGAACAATATCTTCAGGTTTGTTTGCAAAAGGAATAGCTTTTCTTACCGGTACTTCACAACTTGCAGCCAACAGGGCAGCCGTTGTACTAAAGCCAAGATATTTTAAGAAGTCTCTTCGTTGTGTAGGCGCGTTTAATAACTTATCGCCAAATTCAAAAGGTAGCTCTTCGTGAAATTCATCTTCTGAAGCTTTTTTTGAAGCTTCCGTTTCATTCATCTGACCAAAGTTCTGCCAATACTTTTTGTCCATAATATGGTATTCGTAATAAGCCTTACTTATTTTAATAATGACATTTCTGGCATTCTGTTCCGCCAATATCTTTTACCGTAACACTATCCATCCTGCCATTCTTAATATCTTCTTTATATTTTTCGTACATGCTGTAAAAGCCGTTGTTATCAAACTGAACTTTTGTTGAACGATGACAATTTAAACACCAGCCCATGCTTAAAGGTGCAAACTGGAACATTTCATTATAACTTGTTACCTGCCCATGACAGGTTTGGCATTGTACCCTTCCGGCATTTACGTGTTGTGAATGATTAAAATACACATGATCAGGAAGATTATGAATGCGTACCCATTCAATTGGTTTTGCTTTGCTTGCATCCCACGGCTTGCCAGATTCAAATCCTGCATATTTATATAACTTCTGAATTTCTGCAGTACCGTTTACATTATTCCCGTTTCCATCAGTA
>CAZZXW010000148.1:5715-7580 GCA_964658095.1 uncultured Parafilimonas sp.
TTATATTCATTAATAGCCAAGTGGCAGTTCATACAAATATTTACAGAAGGAATAGTTGCCTGTTTGCCCTGGTAAACACCAATATGGCAATACTGGCAATTGATCTGGTTAATACCCGGATGTACTTTATGTGAGAAAAATATCGGCTGCTTTGGTTCGTATTTTTGCTGGCGGCCTAAACCCACAGCGCCTTGAGTTAAAAAATATCCGCCTATAAGAAATATAACAAGTGTACCAAGTGTGATGTATGTTTTATTACGCCAGAAAGCAATTGGCTCATGCGCCGGAATGCCTTCTTTATCATCTGCCATCTTTTTAAGATTAGCGTTTACCTGTAACAAGGTAAATGCTACAATGGCAAGTATAAGTGTAAGCACTCCAAATATAATCGAACTATCTCCATGATCTTGTGCAGTTTCACCTGAAGCTGAAGTTGTGCTTGTTGCAACACTGGCTGCCGGTGCTGCTTTTATATAATCAAGAATAGCATCAATATCTTTATCAGCTAACTGTGGAAAAGCAGTCATCTGCGTTTTATTAAACTCGTTGTATAAACTTACTGCATAAGGATCTCCGCTTTTAATTACAGCAGTGCTGTTATGTACCCATGCATGAATTTTATCCCTGCTTGGCCAACGGCTTTCAACACCGGCTAAAGCAGGCCCAACAAGCTTATCATTTACTTTATGGCAGGTTGCACAATTAGCCTGAAATAATGCATGACCATCCTGTGCTAAAGTAAAACCAGAATATAGTAAACTAAATAAAAAAAATAAGAGCGTTGATGTTTTTCCGGTAGCTGTTCCTCTTAATTTAAACATGTCACAAGTCTGTTGTTGCGATGTTAGAAATTTCTTCGATTGAGGCAAAAATATGACACGCGATTGACAATTCACATTTCATAAAAAATTTTTTTTAGCATGTTATAATGCTTATGTTATGCGCTTTTAATCAAGTTAATTTGCATCATTCAATGTCTTCATCATTAAAAAAAAATATTACTGTTTTTGCTTCAGGTGCAGGAACAAATGCAGATAATATCATCAAGTACTTTAATAAAACGCAAACAGCAACTGTTTGTTTAATTATTTGTAATAATGCAAATGCGGGCGTTATAAAAATTGCAGAAAAAAATAATGTTCCGTGTTTATTAATTGAGAAAGAAAAATTTTTTAAAGGCAATGCTTACACAGATGAGTTAAAAGTGTTTCAAACAGATTTTATTGTGCTTGCCGGTTTTTTATGGAAGCTTCCATCAACCTTGATTAATGCTTTTCGTAACAAAATAATAAACATTCATCCTGCTTTATTACCAAAGTTTGGTGGCAAAGGCATGTATGGAAATTTTGTGCATGAAGCTGTTTTATCAGCTAAAGAAAAACAAAGCGGAATTACAATACATTTTGTTGATGAGTTGTACGATAACGGCAAAACTATTTTTCAAATAAGCTGCCCGGTTTATGAAAATGATACGGCTGAAACTTTGGCAAAAAGAATTCATGAACTGGAGTATACGTATTTTCCAAAAGTTATTGAAGATGTAATTAAGAAAGCGGGTTAAATATAAATTCAACTATCAACTTTCATCTTCTCCCATTCTTTGTGTGCAATCACCATTTTTATTTCACTAAAACTTGCTGCGTTGCCTAATTTTTCTTTTATCGGCGAGATGGAAATAGCATCGTGGTTTTCAATATGCGGTTCTATTAAAATAAACTTTTCGTGTTGCACTAATTCATGCACAGAAATTTTCCCGTGCTGCACATAAAAAGCAAGATGCGATTCAATGGTTGAAGAAGCAAGATTGCGCAGGCTTGCAATTTCAGCAACTGATTTTCCTTCTTTGTACAATGTGTAACTGGTGA
>CAZZXW010000149.1:0-7544 GCA_964658095.1 uncultured Parafilimonas sp.
TGAACATAAGTGGTAGCATAATAATTTGAAACGCCGGGAACAATATCTTCAGGCTTGTTGGCAAAAGGAATAGCTTTTCTTACGGGTATTTCACAACTGGCAGCAAGCATAGCCGCTGTTGTACTGAAACCGAGGTATTTTAAAAAGTCTCTTCTTTGTGTTGGAGCGTTTAATAATTTTTCTCCAAATTCAAAAGGCAGTTCTTCATGAAACTCATCTTCTGAAGCTTTTTTTGAAGCTTCAGTTTCATTCATTTGTCCAAAATTCTGCCAATACTTTTTGTCCATAAGTATGATATTCGTATGTGCCTTCTTATCTAAATTAATAATGACATTTCTGACATTCAGCTCCGCCAATATCTTTTACAGTTACACTATCCATTCTATGGTTCTTAATATCTTCTTTATACTTTTCATACATACTATAAAAACCATTAGTTTCAAATTGAACTTTTGTTGAGCGATGACAATTTAAACACCAGCCCATGCTTAAAGGTGAATACTGGAACATCTCGTTGTAACTAGTTACCTGGCCGTGACAGGTTTGACATTGAACTTTACCGGCAACCACATGCTGCGCATGATTAAAATAAACGTGATCAGGCAAATTATGAATGCGCACCCATTCTATTGGTTTCGCTTTGCTTGCATCCCATGGCTTGCCCGGTTCAAAGTTTGCATATTTATATAACTTCTGAATTTCTGCTGTACCATTTATTTCTTTACCATCACCATCAACAAGCTGTTCGCCTTTATATTCATTTATTGCCATGTGGCAGTTCATACAAATATTTACTGAAGGAATGGTTGCCTGTTTGCCCTGGTAAACACCAACATGGCAATATTGACAATTAATCTGGTTGATGCCGGGATGTACTTTATGCGAGAAAAATATTGGTTGCTTTGGCTCGTACTTTTGCTGGCGGCCTAAGCCAATTGCACCTTGTGTTACATAATATCCGCCTATAAGAAATAAAATAAGTGTGCCAAGTGTAATGTAAGTTTTATTACGCCAAAAAGCTATTGGCTCAAGGGCAGGAACACCTTCTTTATCATCTGCCATCTTTTTAAGATTGGCATTTATCTGCAATAAAGTAAAAGCAACTATCGCAAGAATAAGAGTAAGTACTCCAAAGATTATAGAACTGTCGCCATTGTCTTGTGATGTGGCGCTTCCGGTAGTAGCTGCAGCAGATGCAGCCGTTGCAGCAGGCGCCGCTTTTATATAATCAAGAATAGCATCGATATCTTTATCAGCCAACTGCGGAAAAGCAGTCATCTGCGTTTTGTTGAATTCGTTATATAAACTTACAGCATAAGGATCGCCGCTTTTAATAACCGCTGTGCTGTTATGAACCCATGAATGAATTTTATCCCTGCTTGGCCAGCGGCTTTCCACACCTGACAATGCAGGCCCAACAAGCTTTTCATTTATTTTATGGCACGATGCACAATTGGCCTGGAAAAGTGCATGTCCATCCTGCCCCGAGGAATCATTTGCATATATTAAAGCCGATAAGAAAAGGGTACAGGTAAGTGTTTTTATTATAGCTATTCGTCTTAATTTAAACATATCACAATTCAATTGTTGCGGATGTTAGAATCTCTGCGATGCGAGCAAAAATATGACACGATGTTGACAATTATCATTTCATTAAAAATTTTTTTTAACATGTTTTAATGCTTATGTTAAGCGCTTTTAATGTGCTTAACTTGCAACACTTAAATGACTTTAAATCATCCAAAAAATATTGCAGTATTTGCGTCTGGAAATGGAACCAATGCTGACAACATCATTCAATACTTCAACAAAACGAAAACCGCAAACATTTGTTTAATTGTTTGTAATAATCCTGAAGCAGGTGTTATAAGAATTGCTCAAAAAAACAATGTTGATTTCTTAATCATTAACAAAGAACAATTTTTTAAAGGTGATAGTTATGTACCGGCATTAAAAGATGCACACATTGATTTTATTGTGCTTGCCGGTTTTTTATGGAAGCTTCCATCAACATTAATTAAGGTTTATCAAAACAAGATCATAAACATTCATCCTGCATTATTACCAAAGTTTGGCGGCAAAGGCATGTATGGAAGTTTTGTGCATGAAGCAGTGTTAGACGCAAAAGAAAAAGAAAGCGGTATAACCATACATTTTGTAGATGAATTTTATGACAACGGCAAAACTATTTTTCAGATAACTTGTCCTGTTTTAAAAGATGATACTGTAAATACTTTAGCCAAAAGAATTCATGCTTTAGAGTATGAATATTTTCCAAGAGTGATCGAAGATGTGGTTACAAAAGAATATTAGATGCCAATTTTCTCATTTACAACTTTCAAAATTTCTTTTTCCAACTTTATAGTCCTTGCTTCAATTTCTTTTCCTTTCACAACAATGTCTTCAACAAAACTTTTATCGTTATAAGATGATGCGTTGATCCGCACATTCATGAATGCGCCCATCACTGCGCTGCGTGCACACAAAGCACCAACGCCTGCATCTGATATAGAATTTGGATTACCAACTTCAGCCATTGTTTTAATAATGTTCATGCTTTCATAAGCGAGGTTCATTACTTTAAACGGAATTTCGATTGCATTTTTTGTAGCTTCCTGTATAGCTTGTGTGCGTACTTTTTTTTCTTCTTCGGTTGATTTCGATAAACCAAATGCAGACATGATTTGATTGAATGCTTTTGTATCTGCATCAACCAATTTCAATAATTCATTTTTATAGTATTGACCTTTATCAGCCCAATCGCTAAACTCTTTCCAGCGTTCGTCCCAACCTGGTTTATGCGACGAAAGATTGGCAACCATCGTTCCCAAAGAAACGCCCAGAGCACCAACATAAGCAGCAATAGAACCACCGCCGGGCGCCGGACTTTCACTTGCCGTTTCATCTGCAAAATCAGAAAGTGTTGTGTTGATGAATTTGTAATCAGATTTATCTTTTAATAAATATTCAATGATTCTTTCTTCAGGATTGAATGGAGCAAGTTCATTAAGTCCTAAAGATTTTATAGCAATCTTTATAATCTCTTTTTCTGAAACACCAGTTGAGCGTTTTTGTTTTTCTAAAAAATATTTTCCTGCATCAATCATCGATTGCAAAGGAGCCAAACCCACCAACTCACTTCCCGTAAGACGAATGCCACGTGCATCAGCTTTTTTGCACACTTCATCAAACGCAATGTGCAAAGGCGTTATACCAATGTTGGTTAAGTTCATTGAAATTTGTGCAACGCCATACTCTTCAATAAACCAGCCAATTGCTTTTACACTTTTTAAACTGCCGGGAATTGCTATTGGCTTGCCATTTTCATCTAAAACATTTTTACCATTTTCTTTTTTCGTTCTGCCTGCTTCGCGTACATCAAACGCAATTGCGTTTGCACGACGAACAGAAGTTGTATTCAAATTCACATTGTAAGCAATCAAAAAATCTCTTGCGCCAATTACTGTTGCACCGCGCTTTGCATCAAAATCTTGCGGACCAAAATCAGGGTTCCATTCAGGCAATTTTATCTTCTTAAAAAAACCTTCATATTCACCCGCACGAATAATTGATAAATTGTGTCGCAACTTATCTTTCTGTGCATGCTCGTATAAATAAACAGGAATCTGCAAATCATTACCAACCATTTTTGCAAGCTCGTGTGCATAAGCCACGGTTTCTTCCATAGTAATATTTGCAATCGGAATTAACGGGCAAACATCGGTTGCACCCATGCGTGGATGTTCGCCTTTATGCTTACTCATATCAATTAATTCACCTGCTTTTCTTATTGCTTTAAATGCAGCCTGAACAACAGCATTTGGCGCACCAACAAACGTTACAACTGTTCTATTGGTTGCTTTGCCTGCATCAACATTTAATAAACGAACAC
The DNA here is from genome assembly GCA_964658095.1 of uncultured Parafilimonas sp. GTDB lineage: Bacteria > Bacteroidota > Bacteroidia > Chitinophagales > Chitinophagaceae > Parafilimonas. The sequence goes on from CAZZXW010000149.1 coordinate 3,893, forward strand.
CTTCAACAGTTTCAATTTCATCAGTGATTTGTTTGATAATGTTGAGATCATTTCCTTCACTAAAATTGGGAACGCATTCTATGAGTTGTTGCATGCAATTGTTTTAATAAGCTAAGATATTGTTTGTATGATTAATGAATAAACGTTCCGTTAATCATAACTCTATCAATCAAATTACTTCCAAAAGAGTAAGGGAAATAGGCAAGCGAAGGAATTGGTTTTGTAAAGATGAGATTGGCGCGTTTGCCAATTGAAATACTGCCAACTTCATTTTGTAATTCCATAGCATGTGCACCGTTAAGCGTAACTGCATTAATAGCTTCTTCAGGCAGCATGCGCATTTGAATGCAAGCCATTGAAACAACATTATTCATATTGCCGGAAGGAGATGAACCAGGATTATAATCTGAAGCTAATACAACTGCGCAATTATTTTCAATCAACTTTCTTGCAGGTGGATAATTCATTTTTAAAAAGTACGCAGCAGTTGGTAATAAAGTTGCAATAGTTTTACTTTTTAAAAGATGATGTACTTCATCATCATTCAATGTTTCAAGATGATCAACACTTAAAGCATTCAATTCAATCGCAGCTTTAATTCCACCAATGCTGTTGAGCTGGTTTACATGCAGCTTTGGTTTTAAATTATATTTTCTTCCTGCTTCACAAATGCGTTTCATTTCATCAGCAGAAAAAAATCCTTCTTCGCAAAAACAATCAATATAATCAGCTAAATTTTCCTTGGCAATGTTGGGCAGCATTTCGCCAATGATCAATCTTATATAAACTTCATGATTGTTTTTATATGGAAGCGGGTAAGCATGCGCACCAAGAAAAGTTGCTTTAATTGGAATGGGTGATGATTGCTTTAATCGTTGAATAACACGCAACATTTTTAATTCGCCTTCAACACTTAAACCATAACCACTTTTTATTTCTATGGCACCTGTACCAAGTTGAATAACTTCTTTCAATCTATTAAATGCAAGCTGAAACAACGCATCTTCACTCATGGCATTCAGCTTGTTTGCAGAGTTTAAAATGCCACCACCTTTTGCAGCAATATCAGCATAACTCAATCCTTTTATTTTATCTACAAACTCTTCTTCACGGCTTGCCGCAAAAACTAAATGCGTATGACTATCGCACCAGCAAGGAAGCACATAAGCGTTGTTGGCATCGATTTCAGTGAGCTGTAAACGGTCAGATGTAAACTGTTCACTGTTCACTGTTGACTGTTTGCCATATTCCTTAATCAAACCATCTTCAACAATCAAATAAGCATTTTGTATGCAAGGCAATTGAGCTAACTCTTTTCCGCGAAGCAGTTTATTTTCTTCTCTTATATTAACAAGGCAGCCGATATTTTTTATAAGTGTTTGCAAGAATCTTTGTTGATATTAAAAGCCCCAGTCAACAACGCGACGCAGAAAATGTTTATCCTGAATAACCCAGGTTACTTCATAACGGCCAATTCCATCACCATTCAACATGTATATATAATAGTTGCGGTGATTGGCAGACTCGTACACGTTGCAATAAGATTTAGTGCTGCCTTTTGCATCATTAAAAAATAATTTAGGCTGATATAAATCAACATAAGCAGCAGGCGGAACAACAACAGTATCGCCATCAATAACCACAATAACAGAAGTAATGGTTGATGTTGGAATTTTATTTTCAGTTCCAAAAAAAGGATGGTTATCCAGCTTAACCGCATATTTATCATCAAACCAGGTTACTTTATGTTTTGTAGCATCAAAGCCGCCGGTTTTTATTTGTACCTGGATTGTATCATTATCAAAATCAACTTCGCTGCCGCTTATATTTTTTACCGGAACTTCAGTGAGTTTATGCTTGGTAAGACTTTCACTGATGCCCGCAAATGTGAATTGTGAAAGATCTGCACGCACATCTTTTTCCTGCATTTTTAAGAAATTATCCCGCTTGCTGCGATAATCAGGAATATCATCCTGCGCAAATAAAAATTTAGATATAGAGCAGAGTAAAATTATTAAAATGATGCGCATTACTAATTTTGTTTTACGTTTTTCAACATGTCATCAGTTAATTTTTTAAGATCATATTCGGGCTTCCAGTTCCAGTCATTTTGTGCAACCGAATCATCAATACTTTGCGGCCAGCTTTCTGCAATGGCTTGCCTGTAATCCGGTTTATACTTTATGTTGAATAAAGGAATATGTTGTTTAATTGATGCAGCAATTTCAGCAGGAGAGAAGCTAATCGCCGATATATTATACGATGTACGCACAGAAATTTTTTCAACCGGTGCTTCCATCAATTCAATTGTTGCACGAATGGCATCAGGCATGTACATCATCGGCAAATACGTATCTTCTTTTAAATAACATTCATAAAAATTTTCTGCCACCGCTTCATGAAAAATTTCAATTGCATAATCTGTTGTGCCGCCGCCTGGTTCACTTTTATAACTTATCAAACCAGGATAACGCAAACTTCTTACATCAACCTTAAAACGTTTGTTATAATAATTGCACCAAAACTCTCCGGCATATTTACTAATGCCATAAACAGTTATCGGTTCAATAATAGTTTGTTGCGGGCAATTTTGTTTGGGTGATGTTGGCCCGAATACCGCAATACTGCTTGGCCAGTAAACTTTTTGCACCTGTTCTTCACGTGCAATATCAAGTACATTTAACAAGCCCTGCATGTTTAAGTTCCATGCAAGATTTGGATTTTTTTCGCCTGTTGCCGATAAGATCGCTGCAAGTAAATAAATCTGTGTAATATTTTGACGAATAACCTGCACATGCAGCATTTCTTTGTTCATTACATCTAAAGAAACATATGGACCTGTGCCATGTAATAATTCATTTTCTTCGCGCAGATCGCTGGCAACAACATTTGAATTGCCATAAATTTTACGCAAAGCCATCGTTAATTCAACACCAATTTGTCCGCTGGCACCAATCACTAAAATTTTTTCTTTCAGCATAACAGGTAACATTGCAAACCTAACAAAAGATTCAGGCTTTTAGCTGTTCGCATTTGGCTTTTAGCCGTGTAGAATGCTTATTTATGTTTTATTTTGCAGCCATTTATTTTATTGAATGAAGATTACTGAGCACATAAGCAACGCAAAAGATACGCTTGTTTCGTTTGAGATTTTACCGCCTTTAAAAGGTAAAAGCATTAACTCGATTTATGAGCATCTTGATCCTTTAATGGAGTTTAAGCCGTCATGGATTAATGTTACATATCACCGCAGCGAAACGGCTTTTAAAAAAAAGCAGGATGGCAGTTTTGATAAGGTTGAAGTGCGCAAACGGCCTGGCACTGTTGGCATTTGTGCTGCCGTAATGAACCATTATAAAATTGATGCTGTGCCGCATATAATTTGTGGCGGGTTTTCAAAACGTGAAACAGAAGATGCATTGATTGATCTTAATTTTTTAGGCATTGATAATGTACTGGTGATTCGCGGCGATGCTGATAAAAATGCGGCTTCATTTGAACCTGAACCAGACGGAAATAAATATGCAGGCGACTTGCTTAAACAGATTGTAAATCTCAACAGTGGTATTTATTTAGATGATGATATTCGTGATGGCGGCAAAACAAAATTTTGTATTGGTGTTGCGGGTTACCCTGAAAAACATTTTGAAGC
>CAZZXW010000150.1:0-7520 GCA_964658095.1 uncultured Parafilimonas sp.
TTATAATAGCTTATGCTATCCGGTTGTTGCTTTTGCCATGCCTTCAATGTTGAATCCATTTCTTTAGGGTCAGGATTACGTAAAATATCTTCACCAATGTAATACAACGTGTCAAGGCCGCCGGTTTGTGTTGTAAAGAAACCGGCCCAGCGATTGGCAATTCCATTCTCATCGCTTACATAAGTAAAATGGTTTTGATTATACTGCATCGGGTAACGTGCATCACCATACTTAACATTGGTAAGTTGAGTTATTTGCCTGAACTCGCTGTTATTATTTATATCCGCTAAAAAAATATTGTAATGATTACGGCTTGGTATAGCTGTATCAGATTTGGGCGCATTTACACCGGGGCGATTTGAAGCGAAAATAATTCCAAGTCTGCCGGGAAAAGATACAAACGTTGGATCAAGATCATCATATACATCATTCGTTATCTGCTTTACTTTGCTGTTATCAATGCGCATTGTGAAAATATCACTATGGCCATTTTTTACGGCGCTTAACAACAATGTGTTTGCATCAAAAATAAATCCTGCATCCAGTATCTGGTCAAAGCCATCAATCTCCTGTTGAAATCTTTTTATGTTGGCAATAACATCATACACGAACATCTGTGTTTTGCCTTCTTTTGTATAGATGCATAACAGGCGTGAACCTTTGCCATCCCATGCAAGTATTGGCGTGTTAGGATTGATATCACCCTTAATAGTTTTTACACCATAATTAACCAGTGTTTTTTCATCATAAAGATTATCATAATATTTTACTTTATATACACCTTTAGTGAACTGAACAACCGCGTAAGAATTATTTTTTGGATTTGGATTTGCTGCAAAATGATAAAAATCACTTTTGGTTAAATCTTCTACCACATCTAATTTTCCTTTTGGAGAATTGCGGCGGCCTTTTATATCAGCCACATAACGTGTTTGCTCTTCATCCATAAAATCCTGAAGAACGTATTTAAATTTTTTTCCCGCAATACGCTGCGATGCTGTATTTATATTTTTATACAACCTTGCGAGGTATAAAAAATAAGTTACATTTTGAGGCTTATATTTTCTTGCGATGTAATACCAAAAAGCATGGCCGGCAAGCGTTGGCTTATCAAAAGCAAACTGGTAAAAGTTATTATAATCTCCACTTAAGATTACATTTTTCAACTCATCATCTGTTTGCGTACTCCAGTTTTGAGCAACGTATTCTATGTATCCATCAGTTAACCATTGAGGCAGATCAAGCAATGCCTGGTTGCTGGCAAACTCGCCAAGATCATCACCAAATAAAATATTATCAGTTAGAATTTTTGCAATGCCTTCACGAATTTTTATGTGCAGTGTATTGTGGTTGCCATCGAAGTATAAAGCAATCTTGCTGTTCACTAACTTGGTTAAGCCGCCGGCATTTTGCCAGTCAATACCCAAACCAATATTGCTTGATTTGTAATCATCATAGTTGTCATACAGCACAATGCTGGCGCGTCTTTGCAATGAATAATCAATTGTGTTTTCAATTGAATCAAGCTCTTCTTCTGCAACCTGCACAACGTATTTTGCTAACTCAAGGCCACCTTCATTAAAATAGATATTAAAGTTTTTACTTTGATAAAACTTCCAGTGAAATTTTTTATACTGAACACGATTTTTTCCAAATTCAACTGTATTAACCTGGGCTGAAAGAAACATTGGCAAGAGCAGCAAACACAATCCACAAAAAATCTTCCTCAAACTTTTTAATTGCATAAATATCTTTGAAAACTTAAAATTAGCGTAATTACCTGTAAAGAACTTGCAAAAACTCCAATGATAAAAGTTGATTTTTTCACATTCAATCCTTTGGCTGAAAATACGTATGTATTGACGAACGAAAAACAAGAAGTGCTTATTATTGATGCCGGCTGTTATTTTACTGCTGAAGAAGACAAGCTCAAAAATTTCATAACTGAAAATGATCTTAAGCCGGTTAAACTATTAAACACGCATTGCCATGCAGACCATGTGTTTGGCAATAGTTGGGTTAATAAAAATTATGGATTGGAATTGTATCTGCATGAAGGCGAAAAACCTGTTTTAGATTTTGCGCCTGCTTTTGCTAATGTGTACGGCTTAAACTTTAGTAACTATAAAGGCGAATTACATTTTTTAAATGAAGGAGACATAATTGAGTTTGGCAACAATAAGCTGGAAGTGATATTAACGCCCGGCCATTCGCCGGCAAGCATTTGCTTTTATTGCGAAGCGCAAAATTTTATAATCAGTGGTGATGTTTTGTTTTATGAAAGCATTGGCCGTTATGATTTGCCCGGTGGTGACGAAGCAACATTACTAAATAGTATACGTGATAAATTATTTGTTCTGCCTGATGAAACAATTGTTTATCCTGGTCATGGTGAACCAACAACTATTGGTCATGAAAAGAAAAATGATCCTTTTGTAAGAATGTAGTTATGCAAGCTCGCTACTGCGGGTATTTTGTTTATACTTTACAAATTTCAAATGTAAAATATCGTGCATAGATTTTTGATACACTTTGCTTTCTGCCCATGAGATTATATCAAGGTAAGCAAAGGCACGTGTTTCATACCTGTTCTTTTCAAGATGTTTAATACGGTGTAAAAACTTTTCCAGTTCAGGTTTTAAAAGCTTCGGCGATACTTTGAACGAATGCCGTATGAACTTAAAAATTTCTTCTTCTACTACAGTTAAATTTTTCATTTTGGCCATAAACCTGTAAACAGATTTTATCAGCGATTCAATGATTGCATCATTACCTAATTCATAGTGTGCCATTAAATGCAACAGCCTTGCATAACATTGCAGATCTATACGCAAGGTTACATTTTCATTTACAATTTTTTGCAGGTAATCAATGCAACGTTCGTAATCACCGTTGCCAAAATACATAGTTGCTATCTTATAATTAAAAACAAGCACACGATGCCTGTCAATGTATAATGAGTATTCATCAAGCTTGCTTTCAATATCATCAACCAATAAAAGACCTTCTTTAAAACTGCCGCTCATTAAATGCCAGTTTATTTTTGCAGCGCTTATATAAATAAATGTATGTATCCTGAAGTTATCATTCGTATTAGAAGCGCTTGTTTCAGAAAACTGAATGAATTTTTTAAGTATAACCTGGAACTGCCTGAAGCCACGAAGATTAAAAAGTGCATTCAGTAAAGTGTGCATTCCTTTTACATAATGACCGGTTTCTACATTTACCATGTTAGGCTCATCATCAAAAAGGTCAATCCATTTTTTGCTGTAACGATAGTATTGTAAAAAGTCCTGGCGTATAAATGCATACCAGCAATAGCTTTGATACAAGTATAAACGTTCATAAAAATCAGTAATGTTTTCAGGATGCGGCGGCAGCATATTTCTAAAATATTCTTTAATGCCTTTCTCATCATCCTTATTGCGTGCATGGCCATTTTGAACGTACCACCTGTATAAAAGCAGTGCAAGATTAGAAAGCTTAATTACTCTTTCAATGTGAACGCTTATTTCAGCAGCTTCTAAAGCCAGCAACTCCGTTTTTTCAAGTGTACTGCGTGTTATGTGCAGTGTTTCAATCTTTTTTTCAAGAGAAATTACCTGCGCTAAAAAATTATATTTATGATTTGATTTAGCTATTTCTTTTGCACGTTCAAGCATTTTAAAACTTTGCAGTTTCAAACCTTTATTATACAACACACGGGCATTATCAAGCAATTCGCTTAATTGCAGGTCTATGTTGACGGATGTTTTTAACAGGCGCAAACTTGCCAATAACTGCTTATACAAATGCGCCTTTAAATTAGCCAGCTGTGGCTTAGTTACCGGCGAAAGCTTTTTTAATAAAGCAGCTTCATCATAATCTCTCATTTTATCAAGTGCATCAAATAACTGTATTATTTTAAGGTCTTCATTTGAAGAACTTCGCCGTATATATAGTTTGAAATGGCGTTTTTCCGCTTTTTCAAGCGATTGTACAAGTTGAAATAATGCATCTGTAAATCTGTTGGACATCATAACAAACAATCTCCTAAAACCCAATGCTAGTAAGGATTTTACAATTTTATTTTATTTTTTGACATAATCAAACAGCACTTAAACTTGTTTTGATGGCAAAAATAAGTTGAATAATTTTACATCTGAATTTAAATCATACGCAAGCAAGCGTTAGAGAGGCAATCGAAAGAGGCCTAACATAAAAACGAGATTCGAAATTTTCATATGGCAAGCAATCGTTAGAGGCCGTTCCGTTTCCACGGAAGGGCCATTTTTTTGGCGATGCAATTTAATACATATAATATTTATTCTCCAAATCTTTGAAAAAGAAATTTCTTTAATAAGATTTAAAATAGTTTCAGGGTTTATTTTCTTTAGCTGATGCTTCAATTACTATTTTAACAGCAGGTGCAACCGCTTTTCCAAATAATTCAATCGTGTGTAATATTTTTTCATGTGCTATATCACCAAAAATAATTTGCGCAAGAAAGCGGGTGTTATTAAACAGCTTGAATTGATACTTTAGTTTCTCAATTACATCATTGGCTGAACCAACCAGCAACGGTCCATCCGTTTCACATAAGTCATCAAAATGTGCTCTTGACATTTTGCCCCAACCTCTTTCTTTTCCAATTTTATTTATAAGTTTTTCATACACCGGGAAAAATTCATCTCTTGCTTGTTCGCTTGTATCGGCTAAATATAAATGTTCATTAATGCATAACTGTAATTTGCTCACATCGTGTCCTGCTTTTTGCGCCGCAGTTCTGTATAAATTAGTAAGCTGTGTAAATTGAGCCGGGCTGCCACCAAGAATTGCAATAGTTAATGGTAAATTTAAACTGCCGGCACGAATTACTGAAGAAGGTGTGCCGCCAACAGCAATCCATATTGGTAATTGTTGTTGATAAGGTCTCGGGTAAACACCAAGATTATTTATAGACGCACGATGTGTTCCTTTCCAGTTTACAATTTCATTTTTGTTGATGGTTAAAAGCAGGTCAAGCTTTTCAATAAACAATTCATCATAGTCATTTAAATCATAACCAAACAAAGGGAAGGATTCTATAAATGAACCTCTGCCTGCGATTATCTCCGCTCTTCCGTTTGATATAAGATCGAGCGAAGCAAAATTCTGAAACACACGTACAGGATCGCTGGAACTTAAAACGGTTACTGCGCTTGTAAGCTTTATATTTTTTGTAATAGCAGCGGCCGCCGCTAAAATTATTTCAGGTGAAGAAACAACATAATCTGCACGGTGATGTTCGCCCAAAGCAAATACATCCAAACCTAAATCATCGGCAAGCTTTGCCTGTTGCAATAACTGCTGAACACGTTCCTGCGCATTTATTGCTTTGCCAGAAAGATGATGCGGATCAATTTCTCCAAAAGTGCTTATTCCAAATTGCATATGCAAAGTTATCTGCAACTTATTATTAAAACAGATTAACTATTCTCAAACGAAAAATATATCAATCATACTTACATTTGAATTTACTTAAATATTTTGTTGGTAGTCTAAGTATGTAAAGCTTGCTACGATGCTTTATGCAATTTTAATTCGCTGATGAAAAATATAAAATACTATTTCAATACACATACGCTTCGCTTCGAAAAACTGGTAACGCCATTACGTGTTAAATTATTAAAGGTGTTTGCATTTATAGCAACGGCAATAATAACTGCAGGTATTATTGTAGTCATCGCGTTTCAGTATCTTGATTCGCCAAAAACGAAAATGCTTGAACAACAAAATGCTGATCTGAAAGATGATTATGCAGTAATGCAGCAGCAGGTAAATCAACTGCAGCAAAAAATGGATGAGTTGCTGAACCGTGATAATAATGTTTACCGTTCCATCTTTGAATCTTCGCCTGTGCCTGATAGCGCAAGATTGAAAGCAATGGAAAAATCAAAGGAAGTGCAGTTAGTAAAAAGTTTGAGCGAAAATGATTTGATAAAAAGCATCAGTACACAAATTAACCGCCTTACTTTGTTAACTGCTTATCAAAATAAAAGCTTTAATGATATTGAAGAGATGGTAAAGAACAAAGAAAAATTGTTGGAAGCGATACCTGCAATTCAGCCGGTAAGTGATAAAGATCTTACCCGTATTGCATCTGGCTTTGGAACCCGCATTGATCCTGTCTACAAGGTTCCAAAGTTTCATGCCGGGCTTGATTTTGCTGCACCCATCGGCACGCCCATTTATGCAACCGCAGACGGCGTAGTTACAGATGCAGGCTTTGATGAAGGTGGTTATGGTAACCGTGTTGTTATTAATCATGGGTTTGGATATGAAACTTTATACGGGCACATGTATAAAACAAAAGTGCGTGTGGGACAAAAAATAAAGCGTGGCGAAATGATTGGTTATGTTGGCAGCACAGGTAAAAGCACCGGTCCGCATTGCCATTACGAGGTACATAAAAATGACACACCTGTTGATCCTGTTTATTATTTTTATAATGATCTTACACCTGAACAATATGACCGTTTGCTTAAGCTTGCACAAGCTGCAAACCAAAGCCTTGATTAATTATATGAATGAAAATGCTAAGTATTAATAAAACATGCAGCGTATTAAACAAAATATTTATTTAATAGTGCTTTTGTATGAATGATAATATGCACCGGCCGATACGTGTTTTAGTTGCCAAGGTTGGCCTTGATGGCCATGACCGCGGTGCAAAAATTATTGCTGCTTCTTTACGTGATGCAGGCATGGAAGTTATTTATACAGGTCTCCGGCAAACCGCAGAAATGGTTGTAAATGCTGCGTTGCAGGAAGATGTAGATGCAATAGGCATAAGTATTTTAAGCGGTGCACATATGACTGTGTTTACAAAAATTATACAGTTGCTTAAAGAAAAAAAAATTGATGATGTATTGGTTACCGGCGGCGGTATAATACCTGATGATGATATGAATACATTGAATGAAATGGGTGTTGGCAAATTATTTTCGCCCGGCGCTAATACAAGCGATATTGCTGATTACATCATGCAATGGGTGAAAGAGCACAGAGTATTTTAGTATCTTGATTTATTAGATTTAAGAAAAATTTTCTGAAATGATTGGAGTTGCTGCATTCAACATCATTAAAGCGTTTTCTGAAATTGAAAAAGGAGAAGGATAATCAACATGTTTATTATAATAAGATTGATTAACGTATTGAATAACCCCGTTTTTACTTTTCAGCTCTTCAGGCACGCTGTAAGGCATTACAAGATTATTTGTTAACCATGGTGTATGCTGCGGATTTGTAAGCGCATATAAAACAATCACCGGTTTATTTAATGCAGCCGCTATATGCACTGTTGCCGTATTAACTGATATTACTAATTCAGCATGATCAATAATAGCTATAAACTCTTCAATGCTTAAAATGCCTGCAGCAGAAAATACATTTTCACCCGCGGCCTGCTGAATTTGCTTTGTAAGAGCAGTTTCACTTTCAGTGCCGGTTAATAAAACCTGTACATCGGTTTGTTGCTTTATAAAGTGTAATGTTTCAAC
>CAZZXW010000151.1:0-7480 GCA_964658095.1 uncultured Parafilimonas sp.
TATAAAAAAAGAATTGAATTAAGGCGTGTGTTTGATAAGGTTGTTGCACGTTTAAACAAAGCCGGCTATAGTGCTGAAATTGATGAAAGCTTTAGCAATGGCAGGAGAGTAGTGGCAGTTTTTTCAGAACATAAGCGGCAGGTAAAAGGTATTTTGCATGGTGAAAGTGATAGCCGTAAAACAGCGTTTATTGAACCTGAAGAAACCATCGAATTAAACAATGAAGTTTTCTCGCTTGAACATGAAGAGCACAAAGAAATTGCACGTATTCTTAAAACCTTAACCACGCAACTTTCGGCTTACAGCAATTTATTAAATGCCTGGTTGTTTATTGCCGGTGAGTATGATTTTATTGAAGCTAAGGCAAAGCTTGCAGTTGCAGTAAGCGGCAATTATCCAAGCATTGCAGATAAAGCAATTATTGATGTTAGAGATGCTTATCATCCGTTGTTATTTTTATACAACAAGCAATCTAACAAAAAAACTATTCCTGTTACTTTAAAGCTGGATGAAAAGAACAGGATACTGGTTATAAGCGGACCAAACGCCGGTGGTAAAACAGTTACTATGAAGACCATTGGCTTAAATCAGTTAATGATACAAAGCGGTTTGCTTGTGCCGGTGCATCCTGATTCTGAATTTGGGATTTTCAAGCAACTGTTCATTCACATCGGCGATACGCAAAGTATAGAATTTGATTTGAGCACTTATTCAGCGCATTTGCAGCACATGAAATATTTTATTGAAAATGCAAATGGTAAAACTTTATTTTTAATAGATGAATTAGGCAGCGGAACAGACCCGAATCTTGGTGGCGCATTTGCTGAAGTTATTTTGAATGAACTGAATCATCGCCATGCTTTTGGCATTGTAACCACGCATTATCTTAACCTTAAGCTGATGGCAAATCATACGCCCGGCATAACGAATGGCTCAATGATGTTTGATGAAGTAAACCTTTTGCCATTGTATAAATTAAATACCGGTAAGCCGGGCAGCTCTTACACATTTGCCATTGCAGAACGCATCGGCTTACCCAAACATCTTATAAGTAATGCAAAAAAACTGGTTGATGAAAATCATTTTCAACTTGATAAATTATTAAACCGCACAGAACAGGATCTTCAGTTTTTAAATAAAGAAAAGCAGGAGCTTAAAAAAATTATATTTGAAAATGAAAACCTGAAAAAACAATTATCTGCTGACCTGGATAAAGAAAAACACCGGCAGCATATTGAAGTTTTAAAACATCAGAATAAATTTACAGAAGAAAGGCTTGCTTATTTGAAAGATATGGAGCGCAAGATGAAACAAATTGTGCTGGAATGGAAAAAATCAAACAATAAAAATGATGTTATTAAACAAATGCAGGAGCTTTTATTTAAACGAAAAGAACAGCATATAACAAACAAGCTTGCTAAAAAAGTTGAATCAAAATACAAGGAATTAACAGCACCTATTGAAATAGGCACAAAAGTAAAAATGAAAAAAAATCACCAGGTAGGGAAAGTTAAAGAAATTCGTGGTAAAAGAGCTATTGTGCAAATCGGAGCGTTGCCAATGAATATAAATATGAACGACCTGGTTGCTGTTGAAGAAAAATAATTGCCATGGCTGCATTTAAAAAAGTTTTGTACATAGATGATGATGTAATAACCATTACTATTTATACAAGAACAATGAAGATTTGTAATTTTTGTGAAGAAGTGGTTCCATGTTCAAACGGCAAACAGGCAAAGGAATTTTTAATTGCCAATAAAGATGCATTGCCTGATGTTATATTTCTAGATATAAATATGCATGTAATGACGGGCTGGGAATTTATTGATTGGTTTCAAAACTGGGCCGGAGCTTCAGGGATAGACATACCTGTTTACATGGTTTCATCAAGCATATCAAAAGAAGATGCAGACCGTGCAAAAACATACAAGCTTGTGCATGGCTATATCGCAAAGCCAATAACTCTTGATTATCTGAATAAGATTGTTGCTGAAAATAAGCCTGCATAACTTCAGCACACAAACTCAACAAAGTATATCGCTTACATTTGCCGCGTTCTTAAATTAAATTTATTTAAACGATGGCTTCCAGAACAGATGTATTTCAATCGCCGGATTATTTTTTAGTTGATGAGCTGCTTACTGATGAGCAAAAGCTTGTTCGTGAAACTGTGCGCAGTTATGTAAAAAAAGAAATTTCACCTGTTATTGAAGATTATGCGCAACGTGCAGCTTTTCCTGAATTCATTGTAAAACAATTAGGTGAGCTTGGATGTTTTGGCCCAACCATTCCACATGAATATGGCGGCGGCGGTTTGGATTACATAAGTTATGGATTGATGATGCAGGAACTTGAACGTGGCGATAGCGGCATACGTTCAACAGCAAGTGTGCAGGGCAGTTTGGTAATGTTTCCCATTTATGCTTATGGCAATGAAGAGCAGCGCAAAAAATACTTGCCAAAATTAGCAAGCGGCGAATGGCTGGGTTGTTTTGGATTAACTGAACCGGATCATGGCAGCAATCCATCAGGCATGACTACAAGTTTTAAGGAAGATGGTGATCATGTTATTTTGAATGGTGCAAAAATGTGGATTAGCAATGCACCTTATGCACAGGTTGCTGTGGTATGGGCAAAAGATGAGCAAGATGAAATAAGAGGATTGATTGTTGAACGTGGCATGGAAGGTTTTACAACACCAGCAACACATGGCAAATGGAGCTTGCGTGCAAGTGCAACCGGCGAATTAGTTTTTCATGATGTGAAAGTGCCTAAAGAAAATATATTAAACATAAAAGGTTTGAAAGGACCGTTGAGTTGCTTGACTAAAGCACGCTATGGCATTGCCTGGGGTGCGTTAGGTGCAGCTATGGATTGTTATGATACTGCTTTGCGTTACAGTAAAGAAAGAATTCAGTTTGATAAACCGATCGGCGCATTTCAGTTACAGCAAAAGAAACTTGCAGAGATGATTACTGAAATTACAAAAGCACAATTGCTTGCGTGGCGTTTAGGTGTGTTAATGAATGAAGGCAGGGCAACGCCTGCACAGGTTAGCATGGCAAAGCGTAACAGTTGCGAAATAGCTACCAACATTGCAAGAGATGCACGCACTATTCTCGGTGGCATGGGCATAACAGGAGAGTATAGTATTATGCGCCACATGATGAATCTTGAAAGTGTGCTTACATATGAAGGCACGCATGATGTGCACTTGCTAATAACAGGCATGGATATTACAGGTTTTAATGCGTTTAAATAAGTTTTTATACCTTGATTAAATAGATTAAAAATTGTTGGAAATAAAGCAGTGTTAATGCAGCAACAAATCATCTCATCAAATGATCATTTTAATCAAACAAATCATGGTTCTTTTTTTCTTCTTGGTTTAATGGGTAGCGGTAAAAATTACTGGGCTGATTATTTAAGTAATCATTTTAATATACCTGCGTTTCATCTTGATGATGAGATTGAAAAGAGTGAACAAAAAACCATTGCTGATATTTTTAAAGACAGTGGCGAGGCTTACTTTAGAAATAAAGAATCAGAGATTTTAAAAACCTTTTCTAATAAACAATCTTTCATACTTTCTGTTGGTGGCGGCACGCCGTGTTTTAATAATAACATGGATTGGATGAATGCAAACGGCATTACTATCTGGCTTGATGAATCTGTACAAACTATTAAGCAGCGTTTAATAAAAGAAAAAACACATCGCCCTTTAATTGCAGATGTTGCTAATGAAGACCTGCTTTCTTTTTTATCAGAAATGCGAAGCAAGCGAAGTAAGTTTTATATAAAAGCCAAACATCATTTAAAAGGTGATGCGATAAATGAAACATCATTTTTAAAAATATTTTCTTTGTATGAATAGATCATTTTTAATAACCGCAGCATTGCTTGGTGCTTTGTCTGTTATACTTGGTGCATTTGGTGCGCATGCTTTAAAAAGTAAAATGTCGCCTGATGCTTTAGAAATTTTTGAAACTTCTGTGCGCTACCAGTTTTATCATGTGTTTGCTTTACTGGCTGTTGGAGTTTTATATCAATACATACCAAGCAATTTAATATTGTGGAGTGGCAGATTATTTATCATAGGCATTATTCTTTTTTGCGGCTCTTTATATATGCTAACTTATTTCAAGGCCTCAGGTAACCAGCAAATGAACTGGCTTGGCGCCGTTACGCCATTTGGTGGACTATGTTTTATTGGCGGATGGTTACTGCTTGCGCTGGCAATCTTTAAAAAATAATCAGAACATACTAAATGTTTCCATAGCAGAATAATCAAATGGGAACGTAATAAAAATTCCTCCTTTGCCAACTCTTGTAGTTCCTTTCAATTCAATTAAAACCTGCTTTGATAAAAGCGAGTTGAAAGCATTTTTATAAATGTTCTTCATATCAACCTGCATGCTTGATGGAATTATAAACTCGCTGCGTTTCGGAATAAGCATTAATGTATCCAGCACATAGTTGCCAAGATAATTATGGTTCACAAACACATTGCAATTAACGTTTCTAAGTTCAGCGCCAAAATTGTTTGGGTTAAAATAAATCAGCTCAAGACTTATCTTACTCTTTGTTAAGCCTACGCTGTCAATTTTTAAATTTTGCATACCACGATAGTCAAAGCCTTGTGGTTTGTTGCAAGCTGCAAATACAATAATAACAATTAATATAAGTAAAAATCGCATTGTAAAACTTCAAAGCTAAAAGAGAAGCAATGAATTTTTTCTAATGATATAGTTAATAGTTAGAATAGCCCTCCCGTAGAAACGGAACGGCTAATCCGTACCAATTTAACTGCACGTAATAAGTTCAAGCAATAATTAATCGTAAATTAGAGATCGAGGATAACAGGGCTTCCGCCTAAACAATTAGGCTAAATCAGCACTGCTAAAATTCAGCGGCAGCAAATGTGCTGCACTTTTTATAATAAATACTTTACCTGTTTTGCCTGCAAGTATTATGCGTATAGGTTGATTAAATCTTTTTTCAAATTCAAGTAAAGATTGCCTGCAAATGCCGCATGGTGATACGGGATGATAACTTGTTCCGTTTTTGTTTTCATAAGTTATGGCGATGGTATCAATCGCAACATTGAGGTATAAAGAAGTAACTGCAGATAACAAAACTCTTTCTGCACAAATACCTGCAGGAAAACTTGCATTCTCCTGGTTTGTACCTGTTACAATCTTTTCATTTAATAATCTTGCTGCTGCACCAACATAAAAATTTGAATAAGGTGCATATGCATTTTTTGTAACTGATCTTGCAATGTTTAGCAATTCAAAATCCTGTGATGGTAAATCAGAATCATTATCAAATTCTTCGTAGGAAAATATCAGTTGTTGTAAGCGCATTATAAATACTTCAACAAACAATCATGTAAATATTATTGAATGGATTTAAACAGCCTGTTCCATCTTGGTCCTTTATCGTAACTGAACCAGATCAGCGATGCTTTGCCCACAATATGTGTTTCAGGCACATAACCCCAGAAACGTGCATCCTGGCTGCGGTGGCGGTTATCGCCCATCATCCAGTAATAATTATATTTAAAAGTATAGCTGTTTGTTTGCTTTCCGTTAATAGTATAAGTACCATTATTTTCAACCAGCGTATTGTGTTCATAAGAAGTAATAACTCTTCGGTATAAAGCCATATTGTTTGGCGATAATGTAACTGTTTCGCCTTTTTTTGGAATATGCAACGGTCCAAAATTATCCGGCGTCCATGGAAAATTCACATCATCAAAAGGAAAGGTTTGCCCTTTAACATCAAAGGCAGTTGTATAAATTATCACCGATTTTACATTCGGCTGTTTTCGTAACAATTGAGCTTTATCCGGTGTAAGGTTTATAATAAGTGAATTTTTGTTTGAAGGATCCATGTTAATCTGATCCTGGTTATTAGCATCTATATCCAAAGTGTCTTTTAAAAAATCTTCTGAAAACAAAGTGCCGTTTGTAGTTACCAGGTAATCAATTTGAGATGATGGCGAAACATACGCCGGCTGATTATTCACCCATAAAACACCTTGCTTAACTTGTATAACATCACCCGGCAAACCAACACATCGTTTTATATAATTATCCGTTTTATCGTATGGATGAACGAGGATTGGATAATCAGCCATTAAAGCTTCACGGTTGCCATTATACTGCGTTCTTAATACATCATAATACAATTGTTTGCTTCCAAAATCTTCACGATTAATAATCGTATCGCCGGCAGGTACATTAAACACTACCACGTCATTTCTTTTTATTGATGTAAAGCCCGGCAGCCTTGTGTAAGGCACCTGTATCCATTTTAGATAAGATGGCGTGGTAACAGAACCAGGCATTGTATTATGCACAAACGGAAAGCTGATAGGTGTAACTGGCAAACGGGCACCATAACTCATTTTGCTTACAAACAGAAAGTCGTTTATCAGCAAAGTTTTTTCCATGCTTTCTGTAGGTATGGTATAAGCTTCAAAAATAAATGTGCGTATAAGCGTGGCGGCTACTACGGCAAACACAGCCGCATCAACCCACTCACGTGCAGCGGATTTTTTATAGCGTTTCATAGCCGGTTCGCCAACCCAACGTATATCTTTTGAGTAGCCAACATAAGGCAAATAAATAAATGGAACAAAAACGGCTGCCGCATGTTGCAGCAACGTAAACAGTCCAAAATGCATTATAAAAATTATCGTTATCCAGATGGTGATAAACTGGCCTGCGATAGGAATGAACTGAAGCCAGAACCATAATTTTTTGATATTGGCTTTTTCAACCATGCACCAGGTATTGTAAAAGGGAATGAGTGCTTTCCAGGGTTCAATGCCTGCTTTTTTAAACATCCCGTATAAACCAATATGCCAGCCTATAGTTGCAAGTATAAATATTATCCATCCCATCAGATTTGTTTTAGTGGCAACAAAAGTAATATTGCGCAAGAGAAAGTTTTCTTAAAGTATAAAGAGTTGTACGGATTGATGATTTACGGTAAATATGACTTGCATTAATTAATATAAGTCTTATCTCTGTAAGACGACATTTAAAATCCGGATAGTTTTAATTGAGTTAGAAATTTACAAAGTTTAGCATCAAACATTTTCAATCACCATAGCACTGGCGCCGCCGCCGCCATTACAAATACCGGCAACACCATATTTGCCTTTGTTTTGTTTAAGTACATTAATTAAGGTGACAATAATTCTTGCGCCGCTGCAACCTAACGGATGGCCAATTGAAACAGCGCCACCATTAATATTTACCTGCGATGGTGTAAGATTCATCTTTTGCATGTTCGCAATTCCAACAACAGAAAAGGCTTCGTTCAGTTCCACAAAATCTATATCGTTCATTTGCAAACCTGCTTTAGCGATGGCTTTTGGTACAGCTAAAGAAGGTGTTGTGGTAAACCATTCCGGCGCCTGTTCCGCATCAGCATAACTTTTAATTATTGCCAATGGTTTTATATTGAG
>CAZZXW010000152.1:0-7467 GCA_964658095.1 uncultured Parafilimonas sp.
TTTAATGCAGGTTTTAGTTTCACAAACAATTATGTTATTATAAATTTCCCATCGTTTTTTCAGCGTCTGCTTTTAATTCTGGATCGATATATGGGTTTTGCAAAGACGTTTCTGCAATAGTTGTTTTTGCCAGTTGCGTGTTACCTGACTTATAATATATCAACGCTGCCCTGCTTAATAAAATTGGATTCTTTGAATGTGTTCGCAATGCTTCATTTATATATGGAACCGCTTTGGCGTAATCGCCTTTGCAGTAATAACACCATGCGACTGTTTCGTTAACATCAATGTTATTTGGCCGGCGATTATATTCCATTAAAGCATGTTCAAGGGCTTTATCATTATCTTTTATTTTAAGATACGCATAAGCAAGTTCTCTGTCTGCATAGTGGCCTAAATTCTGATTAGCAACAGCAGCCTGTGAATTTGAGTTTAATTCATCAATTACCTGTTTTGAAAGCTCATCTGCTTTTGCTTGTTGACCGGATTGCAGGTATGCATCAACCAATTCTTCTTTTATTGAATAATCATCCACTACAGAATCTGCTTTTTGATAAAGGCTGATTGCTTTCTTATAATCTTTTGAAGCCATTGCAATTTGCGCAAGCCCTGAAAGTGCATAAGCATAATCTGGCCGCATTGATAATGACATTTGATACAATGTATCTGCCTTTTTATAATCACCTGTTTTTTGATACAGGTTGGCTAACTGGTACCTTGTCCATTCTGTATGTTCATCACCTGGGCCTCCGGCTTCAACTGCCATTTGCATGGCTTTTATTGCACCCGGGTAATCTCCGAAAATTTCCCGCAGGTAAGATACCCGCGAGTAAGATGTAAGATCCGGCCGCACAGCAACCATCCTGTCAGCATAAGCAACAGCGCTATCATAATTACCTGTTTCTACGTTACCATCAACCAATAAACCATACACATAAGCATTGTAAGGGTTTACCTGTTGCGCTTTGTGTGCGACAAGTAATCCATCTGCAAAATGATGCTGCGACATGTAAATGAGCGATTTAAAAACCAGCCCGTTAAAGTTTAATGAGTCAAGGTTCAACACATCATTTATATACTTCATTGCAGCTACATCATAATAGGCATAGTTGCCTGTAACTCTTGCTTCCTGTATATACAAAGCTGCAAGCCTTAGCTGTGATTTTGAATCTGTAGGATTATCTTTTATTAAGTTAAGCAGTGAGTCTGAAGCATGTTTTGCTTTTTTCCATTCATCAGAATTTGCCAACGCACCCTTTCTGTCCAGCAAAACATATTGCTTGTTTTCATCCTGCTTTTTCTTGTAATTATATTTAACAATGATGCCTGCAATTGCAAGACAAAAAACAACAATACTTAGCAGGTAGATATTTTTCTTTTTCATTACAACCGTTGATTAAAGAGATAAAAAAAACATTACACGATAAATGTACCGTGTAATGTTTATATTATAATCAGTTATTATTGTTTAACAACTTTCCGGGTATCTACTTTATCGCCATTGTTATAAGCGATAACAGTATAAACACCTTTAGGTAAAGCGCTGATATTAAGCTGGCTTAATGAACCATTCATTTTTTGAGATATAACTTTCCTTCCAGTTGCATCAAAAACATTTATCTGTAAATTCTGCATAGTTGAATTTACGTTGATATATGTTGATGCAGGATTTGGACTGATAGTTATCACAGTTGCATCAAACTTAGTAAACCTGATAGCTGAAGAAATAGATCTTCCATCCTGGTCAACTTCTTTTATACGATAGAAGTTGGTTTTTGTTAATGATGGATTCTGATCTGTAAACTGGTAATCAGCAATCTTATCATAAGCCTTAACCTGGCCTATAGGTTTAAATGTATTCGCATCTGTGCTGGCTTCAACAACATAATGATCTGTATTAATCATGTTAGCAACTTTCCAATGCAACACGGAAGTATGTTCAACTGCAGTTGCAGTAAAGCTGCTGAATGTAACACCTAACACACCTTGGTAAGCTGCACCTGTAAAGCCTCTCCATGGTGTTTGTACATAAGGGAAACAAGCTTTATAAGATGTATCATTTTGTGAAACGCCTGCAGTAAATGTAAGTACATTTAAAAGGTCTGTTGTTACAGGGCTTGAGCTAGTACCCGGGGTATAATCATCATACCATAAACCTATTGCTGCTAAAGCAACACCTGAAACTGCCTGCAATTCAATTCTTGTAACATCATCTTCTAATCTTCTACCATTTGGAAATCCATCCATGTTAGGTATAAATTGTAAAGATGTGTTTGCATTAAAACGCGAATCTGTTAAGCCTAAAACGGCTGCCTGCACTATACCATCACTGCTAAAGTCTGCACTACTTCTTGGCGTAACAGGCACTGCCATATTTAATCTTAACCTGTCTTCTAATGTTGGTAAAAAGTTATTGATAAAAGGCTTGCCTGCTGCAAGCGGATTCCCATCAGGCTTGCCTGTTGCTAACTGGTAAGGTGGAAGATTAGGAACACCAGTTAAAAATATAGGTAATAAATCTACGGCACGCGGACTATGATTATTTGGTAATAAAAGGTTACCAAAATTTGCATCATCCAAGGCAGTACCTGCAACTGCAGGTGATCCTTTTAAAGAATACAAACCTGCACTATCATTTTGAAAACTAAATGCGCCTAATGATTTGGTTTGAATGCGTAATTGAGACAAACCCGGAACTGCACCACCAAACTGGCTGTTATCCATATATAAAGCCAGTTCAGGATTATTAAAGTATGAAGCAAACTGAACATCATTGCTTGGATGAGCTGCATTCCATTTGTCTTTATACCCAATTGGTATAACAGCTTCGTTGGTTAACGGCATACCCAGGCGTGAAACCTGTGTCCATGCGCCGGTATTTGTTTTAGTTGCAGAAGCAGAATCAAACGTTGAGATTCTCTCCCTGCTTGCAGATGCATATACACCAATTACAAAGTTAGGATCAAGAATACTGGTAGCCTGTGCGGTTGTTTTGCCGTCTTTCTGTAAAGTTGAAATAGGTACTTCAATAACTATTGAATGACAGTTATAGTGATATAAACCATCACGGCCTTTTGTGCGGAAATTTCCAACATCAAAAATGCCACCTAAATCAACATAAAAAGGGTCATCAACAGGTCCGCAAAAAATCTTTTCTCCAGATGATGCAGTGCTTACAGCACCCATCATTAAAGCATCATAATTAGTGCTTAAACCAACAGCACTGTCAATTGATCTTGGACCTATGTTATTTGGTGGCACAATACCATTACTAACAATTGTTGTAAAAGTCTTTCCTCCATCTGTGCTTTTCTCACACTTGTATACATCTTTTAAATTCTGTTTGCCTAAACGGATATTAAAAAATGTAGTCGGATCTTGGTTTGATTGTGTAAAAGTAAAACGATACACAATATCATCGCCCTTAGTTGCAGGGTTATTGTCAACATGAATTTCATAACGGATACCTTCTCCGAAATTGTAAAAATTAGGGCCGCCTTGTGGCAATTCAAACGGAATATAATCTGCAATCAGCACCACTTTATTTGTATCACAGGGGCTGCGAAATGCGTATACATCCGTGTTATCTGCAAGCGGATCATTTGAGATCAACGGGGCCTCACGGTGTGAGGAAGCGTAAGAGGTATAATGGCTTGAAATCAAGCAAAGTATTATACCTGTAAAAAGTTTTATAAATTTCTTCATGATAATAATTTTTTTAAGTTAAAACCTTGCTTGTAAAGGATAATCATAACCTCTCCATGGCGTTTGCACATAAGGAAACGTAGTTCTGAATGTGGTATCGTTATGCGTTGGCCCGGCGGTGAATGAAAGTACATTTACTAATTGTTTGGTAACAGGGCTTGATGAAGTATCAACACTATAATCATCATACCACAAACCAATAGCAGCTAATGCCACTCCGCTTACGGCTTGTAATTCAATAGTGGTTACATCATCTTCCAGCCTTCTGCCGTTTGGAAAACCATCCATGTTAGGAATGAACTGTAAAGCAGTGCCACTCGCAGTAAAACGTGAATCAGTTAATCCTAAAACAGCTGCCTGTATAATACCTTCCTGGCTAAAATCCGGACTGTTGCGTGGTGTAACCGGCACAGCCATGTTCAAGCGAAGCATATCACCCAGCGTTGGTAAGAAATTATTAATAAATGGTTTGCCTTCTGCAAGCGGGTTACCTTTTGGCTTGCCAGTAGCTAACTGATAGGGCTTAAGATTTGGAACCCCTGTATAAAATATAGGAAGCAAATCAACAGCACGTGGGCTATGATTATTCGGTAATAAAATGGTTCCGAAGTTTGCATCATCTAAAGCCGTACCTGCAACAGCAGCTGAACCTTTTAAAGGATAAAGGCCTGGTTTATTATTTCTAAAATCAAAACTGCCTAAAGATTTTGACTGAATACGCAAGGCTGATAAAGATGGTACTGCACCACCAAACTGGCTTGCATCCATATATAAAGCCAATTCAGGATTTTCAAGATAACTGCCAAAATTTGCAGCATCGTTAGCAGGATTTGCAAAATTCCATTTGTCTTTATAACCAACTGGTGTTATGGCTTCATTATCCAACGGCATACCAAGGCGGGAAACCTGAACCCAATTACCAGTGTACCCATTTTTACCGGTAGTACTGTCAAATGTTTTTATTTGCTGGCGGCTTGCACTTGCCCAAACACCAATTACAAAGTTGCCATCAAGTATACTTGTAGCAGCAGATGTAGTTAAACCATCTTTTTGTAAAAGATTTATTGGTACCTGAAGAACAATGCTATGTACATTATATCTTGCCAAACCATCTTTGGTAGGATTAGCTGTATTGCCCATAGGCCTGAAATTACCTACATCAAATGCACCGGCAAGATCAACAAAAAACGGATCATCTCTGGGACCGCAAAAAACTTTTTCACCTGTAGTTGCATTTTCTATTGCACTATTAACGAGTGCATCATAGGTTGTTTTTAAACCTACAGCACTATCAATAGAACGTGGCCCAATATTATTTGGTGGTACTACACCATTAGTTATAATAGCAACAAAAGTTTTGCCGCCATCTATACTTTTTTCACAGGTGTAAGTTGTTTTTAAATTTTGCTTACCAAGCCTGATATTAAAAAATGTAGTTGAATCCTGATTTACATGTGTGAAGGTAAACCTGTACGTAATGTCATCCCCCGTAGTTGATGTTTTGTTCTTAATGTGAATTTCATAGCGGATGTTTTCGCCGAATGTGTAATAATTCGGGCCGCCTTCAGGTAGTTCAAAAGGAATGTAGTTGGCAATAAGTGTAACAGTGTTTGTGTCATTCGGGCTTCTGAATGCATAAACATCTGTGTTATCCGCAAGCGGATCATTAGAAATTAAGGGTGCTTCCCTGTGTGATGATGCTTTGGAGTTGTTGGCAAGTGCAATAAAGAGCACTAAAAGGAGCATCAACCTTCTGCCACGATAGAGTAAAAATTTCATACGCATGTGCATGATTTTTTTTGATTGTGAATAAATGAATTTCAGATTATTTAATTGCAGATTGTTTTCGGAATTAAATCAAGCTACGCTAATAACATGCAAATTGGATTTTAAGTTTGGTAAAAAAGTTTTATTCAATGCCCTATTTATTCAACGCAAGAATAAGTGCTGCATAAACGACTTTCTTTATATCCTTATAGGTTATAATACTGTTATCAGGAATAAATGAGTAGTTAGAAAACGTAATTATTAGTTATCTGCATCTTTAATTACAGGCCTTGTATTGCTTGCATCGCGATGCTCATAGTTGATTTTAAAATCATTTAGATCGGGTTTATATTGATGGTTGCGCTTTAATTCATAATTGTAAATGGTTTGGCCAAGCTGATATAAAAAAGGGTTGCCAATTGTTTCATAATCATACTTGTCATCATTCAAAATCTCATCACTATTTACATATAATGTTGCGGTAAGCATAAACTCAACATTGTTCTTAAAATCTACTACGTAAGATATATCAGTATCAAAACCGTAAGCCCAACCCACTTTATTAAACACGCGTATGTTGGCAGGCATTTTATGCATGCTGTTTTGAAAATAAAATTTTACATAACTATCATAATACTGTGCTGTGTCATATTTTGGATATGTAGTTTCTGAAGGATATTGAGAAAGATATTCTTTCAAAAACGCATAATCTTCTTTTGTAAGATTAAAACGTTGTTTTCTTTTAACTGATGATGGAAATAATATGGATTGCAATATTTTTTGATAATCCTGCAACGGAACATAATTAGCCTTTGTAAAATCTATTGGTTCATTAATCAAGCTATCATTATTGTCATAATGTGCTTTGCCAATTTTTATAGTGTGTGAGAAATTAAATGAATCAGGATTGTATTGCATCGGCTGATTGTATATAAGTTTTCCACTGCTATCAATAAAACGAATTGGATTGGTATGCCTGTTTTCATCTTCAATAAACCCCATAAACTGTCTTGTTATACGAATGTTTTTATAGCCTTTATTATGCAGGTTTTCATTAATCGCCTGTTGACCAACAAACTCATACATCCTGTTATAAGCATCGTTATCACTTATTAAAAATGCTTTCTTTATAAAGTTTGCAATAGACGGTAAATATGTTTCTGCGCTGCTATCGTATAATTCTTTTTTTTGATGATGATACGCACTATCAAACTGCATTGATGTAAACTTGTTTACACCTTTCATATGCAATTCATTTAATTTTTCAAGCGATAATGCAGCAAGCGGAAGTTTAACGGTTGAAGCAGGATTGAAATACAATAACGAATCAACATTGAAATAATAATTTTTGAAAGAAGGCTTGTTATTTTTATCGCGGTTGATTTGCGTATAAATTATTTGCAGCTTGTAGTAATCTTTGTTGTTTAATACTTTTTGAAAAAGCGTGTCTTTATTTAATGATAAAATGTTTTGTAAGAATGCGTCTGTTTTGGGTTGCGCATTAATAATTTTAATTAATGATAGAAAAATTAAGATGAATAAAATGCGTATACTCATTTATTATTGTTATACCACAGCACCTTCAATGTAATCAAGATTTTTATGATAAGTTTCTTCAATAAAATAAAAGGCAGTTAATGTAACAACCATTACAACTGTGCCTGAAACTATTCCGCTTTTAACTAAACTCCAACCCCAGCTTTTTTGAAACAAGTCAAGAAACATCATATTAATTAATGGCAATGCACCACGCACCATGTTAGGTATTGTTGTCGCAGCAGTAGCTCTTAAATTGGTGCCGAATTGTTCTGCGCCCATCGTTACAAATAATGCCCAAAAGCCAGTTGCAAAACCAAGTGCACCGCAAATAAAATACATGAACGCATTTGTATTATTAAACCTGCTGAAATATAAAACCATGCTGATGATAGTAAATAGATAAAACAACAGCAAAGCTTTTTTACGGCTTTGAAAATATTGGCTTACATAACCAAT
>CAZZXW010000153.1:0-7409 GCA_964658095.1 uncultured Parafilimonas sp.
ACAGCTACATTTGAAAACGAAATTCAACGCAATGAACATTCTTGAACTGCATCACCTTAAAAAATATTTTGCTACACAAAAAGCAGTTAATGATATAAGTTTCTCAATTGAACAGGGAAGCATTTTTGGTTTACTTGGCCCGAACGGCGCCGGTAAAACAACTTTGTTGCGCATGATAACAGGCATATTTTATCCTGATGAAGGTGAAATTATTTTTGATGGAAATAAGTTTGATGCACTTACCGATATTCTTAAAATTGGTTACATGCCTGAAGAACGTGGCTTATATAAAAAGATGAAGATCGGTGAGCAGGTTTTGTACCTCGCACAACTAAAAGGTTTAAGCCGTGCTGATGCAATGCAAAAAATAAAGTTCTGGTTTGAAAGAATGGAAATGCAAAGCTGGTGGAATAAAAAAGTTGAAGACTTAAGTAAAGGCATGAGCCAGAAATTGCAGTTTGTTACAACTGTTTTGCATGAGCCTAAACTGATAATATTAGATGAACCTTTTAGTGGCCTTGATCCTGTAAATGCTAACCTTATAAAAGATGAAATTTACGGGCTTGCACAACGTGGCAGCACTATAATTTTCAGTACGCACAGAATGGAACAGGTGGAAGAAATCTGCGATCATATTGTGCTGGTAAACCTTGGTAAAAAAATATTAGACGGCTCTGTTCAAAATGTAAAAAACAATTTCAAAGAGAATAAATTTAAGATACAGTTAGAGGGCGTTGCTTCAATAACATCAAACACCATTTTTGAAATTGCAGATGAAAAAGCAAACAACCTTACTGTAAAAATTAATGAAGGTTTTAAAAGCAATGATGTTTTAAAATATTTTATTGACCAGAATATTAATGTAGAAGCATTTAATGAAATTCTACCTTCACTTAATGAAATATTTATACAATTGGTTGAAGGTTCTAAAGCAGTAACACGCTCATTTCAAAAAGTATAATCTTAATAATAATGAATAAGATTTCGCTGATTGCCAAACGCGAATTTTTAAGCCGCGTTCAAAAAAGAACATTCTTACTTACTACAATTTTATTGCCTTTGTTGTTCTTTGGCTTTTATGCGTTAATCATTTATTTTTCTGTAAGCACTGATGAAAAATTTAAGATCGCTTTAAATGATGATGCAAACATCTTTAAAGGTAAAATTGAAAATGATGATAATGCAACATTCATTTTTGTAAATCATCAAACACCGCAATCATTAAAAACAGCAGTAGAAAAAGGCACTTACAGCGGTTATGCAATCGTACCTTCAAACATAAATATTTTAGATTCTGTTACTATACCGGTTGTTACAGAAAATGCTGTTGGGCTTATTTCAAGAAGTAAGATTGAAGATAAATTAAACACAGCACTTGAACAACAGCGTTTGCTTGCATTGAATATTTCAAGATCCCAGCTTGACAGTGCAAAGCGTTCTGCCAATGTTCAATTCTCTAATTTAAAAGGTAAAAATAATTCTGATGATGAGCAAGGCTTTAGCTCTGCGGTAGGTTATATATCAGGCTTTCTTATTTACATTGTATTATTTATTTACGGCACGATGGTTATGCGTGGCGTGATGGAAGAAAAAGTAAGCCGTATTGCAGAAGTAATTGTGAGCAGCGTAAAACCTTTTCAGTTAATGATGGGAAAAATTTTAGGCATAGGTGCCGTTGGCCTTGTGCAATTTATCATCTGGATTGTTTTAATGGTAAGCCTGAATTTTTTATTGCCGGTTATCTTTCCACATTTATATCAGCAAATGCATTCATCGGCTATAGAACCAGGCAGCATGCAGGCTGCTGATGCAATGCACAACAGTGGATTTTTAAGCACTTTGGGCAATGTAAATTTTCCTTTAATTATTGGTTGCTTTATATTTTATTTTATTGGCGGATATCTTTTGTATTCATCACTGTTCGCCTGTGTTGGTTGTGCTGTAAATGAAGATCCACAAGATGCACAAAGTTTAATGCTTCCTATTACAATGCCGATAATTTTTGGTATTGTAATTATGTCTAAAGCTGTTAATGAACCAACCAGCGGGCTTGCCGTTTTTGGTAGCTTGTTTCCACTTTTTTCACCCATTGTTATGATGGCAAGAATAGCGCATGGTGTTGGTGATGTAGTTCCTGTTTGGCAGTTATTATTAAGTATGTTGCTTCTTATTTTAGGCTTTGTTTTTACCACATGGTTTGCGGGCAAAGTTTACAGAACAGGCATTTTAATGTATGGTAAAAAGCCAACCTGGAAGGAATTATGGAAATGGGGTGTGCGCAAATCGTAATACCAATTAATTGCCAACAATAAAGTTAATATAGCTTAAGCGATTCCTGCACAATACGTTCATCACCCGTGGAATTTTTGTAGCTTGATTTTATGTAGATGTTATTATTAGTTGAATCGTAGGTTGAAGATAAAATCCGGAAAGAATTGGGATCTACAGCATTTAATATTATTTCATTTGCTGATACGGTAAAGGCATAACCTGTATCAGACATAAATGATAAATTGTATTGCCAGCCATTACTGCCAAGGTCAGCATAATCAAGTTGAGATAATGCTGTACTGTTAGAAGGTACAATACTCTTGATTAAAGAAAAGCTATCGGTTTCATTTACAATGTTATTTACTGCATCGCCTGAGTATAAAATTTTTATGCCTGTTGAATTATAAATACCCGCTAACTTACTGCTTATTATATGCAGGTATATTATTGAAGCACCTGCAGTTATTGCATTACCACTTGCACTTACTATATTAATGGGCAACATGTAACTTAATCCCGTATTTATTGCATGCTTGTAAAATGTTATAGGCACAGTATCATAAACTGAAGAATCTTTTGCAGTAAATGTTGTTTGAAAACTATACGCATTTGCAGGCATTGCCTGGTAAGTAGTGCTGTATTCAGAATTATAAGAAGTGCGGGCTGTATCAGCAACTGCAATGGTTACATCAGTATTTTTTGAAACAAGATAAGTTGATGAAGTTATCAGGTTAAAAGTTATTGTATCAGAAGATGAAAATAAAACAATAGCCTTATTGAATGTTGATGCGGTTGTATCACCATCTAAAAAATAAAAACTTGGCGAAAGATCAGCCGAATCAGAATCTTTTTTACACGAGGCATAAATGATTATGAGAAATAAAATAACAGGTAATCTCAAAAGCCGCATCTTAATTTTTTGGGCAAATCTAATTTATATGTAACCTGTTACTTTTATAAATTTTATATAAGTATGTTAATACTAACTGCACTATAATTACCACCAATCTTTAAAACAAGCTATAAACAATTAATTTGCGGGTATGAAAATTCTGTTGAAATATTTAGAACCATATAAATGGCTGGTAGGTTTGGCTTTATTATTATCAGCCATTAATCAAAGTTTTTCTATGCTTGATCCTTACTTTTTTGGAAAGGTGTTCGATATATTTTTAAATCATCCGCATGAAAAAGGATTTTTTGATGCAAAGAAAAACTTTCATGCAACCAGCAACCGCACTACATCAGAATACATCTGGGGCGTAATGTATTACTTAGGTTTATTGATCAGCGTTGCAATGGTATCAAGAATTGCAAAAGCCTTTCAGGATTATTTCACCAATGTGGTTGTGCAAAAATTTGGTGCAGAAATTTTTACCGATGGCTTAAAGCATTCTATGAAAATGCCTTACCAGGATTTTGAAGATCAGCGGAGTGGTGAAACACTTTCTATTCTTACTAAAGTAAGGCTTGATACAGAAAAATTTATTGTGGCTTTTATCAATGTACTTTTTAGTACGGTAGTAGGAATAATCTTCGTAAGTATTTATTCATTCAGCTTAAACTGGATGATAATGCCGATTTATGTTGTAGGAATAATTTTGTTATCTGTACTTACAAGTTTTTTAAGTAAGAAGATAAAAGTTATTCAAAAGAATATTGTAAAAGAAACCAATGTACTCGCAGGTACAACAACAGAATCGTTAAGAAATATTGAACTGGTTAAAAGCCTTGGTTTAACGGAACAGGAAATTAAGCGCCTTAATACAAACACTTATAAAATTCTTGGCCTTGAATTAAGAAAGGTAAAAAGCATACGTACCTTAAGTTTTATTCAGGGCACGTTTGTAAACTTTTTAAGACAAGTGATCATGTTTACTTTGTTATGGCTGGTGTTTCAGGGAAAATTAACTCCGGGACAAGTAATGACACTTACCTTTTACTCATTTTTTATTTTTGGCCCGTTGCAGGAAATAGGCAACATCATCATGTCTTATCGCGAAGCAGAAGCATCCTTAAATAATTTTGAAGGCGTAATGCAAAAAGCGCCCGAAGCAATTCCTGTTCATCCGCAAACATTAGGTGTTGTAAAAGATCTTCGTTTTCAGCATGTATCGTTCAAACATCTTACAGCACAATTTAAAGCACTTGATAATATTAATTTTAGCGTTGAACAGGGCGAAACTATCGCTTTTGTTGGACCGTCAGGTTCGGGTAAAAGTACGCTTGTAAAATTGTTGGTTGGTTTATATCATCCGCAATCAGGCAATGTTTTTTATAATAACATTGATAGTGCAGATATTTTGCTTGAAGAATTAAGAGCACAAATTGGCTTTGTAACGCAGGATACACAGTTGTTTGCGGGAACAATAAAAGAAAATCTTTTGTTTGTTAACCCAACTGCAACAGATAAAGAAATTACCGATGCTTTATACAAAGCAAGTTGCCAAAATTTATTGGAAAGAGCAGAAAAAGGAATTGAAACAGTAATTGGTGAAGGCGGATTAAAATTAAGCGGTGGTGAAAAACAAAGATTAAGTATTGCACGTTCTTTATTACGGCATCCGCATTTATTAATTTTTGATGAAGCTACTTCATCACTTGATTCAATAACAGAAGAAGAGATAACATCAACTATAAAACAAATATCTGAAATGAAGGAACAGATAACTGTTTTAATAGCACATCGTTTAAGTACAATAATGCACGCTGATAAAATTTATGTTTTGGAGAAAGGAAAAATTATTGAAACAGGAACGCATTACCAATTGATTGATGACAAAGGATTGTATTATGCTATGTGGCGCCAGCAGATCGGTGAAAGAAAATATGCTGCAAAGGCACCGGTATAACAGAAAAATGTCAATCTTTGCTTTTTACAGATTAATCACATCACCCACAAAGACAAATCTTTTAATTGCAGCACTTTGAATTTAAAATTTGTCTAACTTGGTGGGTAATAATTTATAACAATTACCTGCATGACGGAACAGACTATCTTGGCCGGCTGCTTAAATAACGACCCTGTAGCACAGCGGGAACTGTATAACAGGTACAGCCCTAAAATGCTTTCGGTTTGTTATCGTTTTGCGCAAAACCGCGAAGATGCAGAAGATATGTTGCAGGAAGGTTTTATAAGAGTGTTTACTCAAATACATTCTTTCCGCAATTCAGGATCTTTTGAAGGCTGGGTAAGAAGAATAATTGTGCATACCTGTATTAACTTTCTAAAAAAATATAAAAAATTTAATGAAAGCCTTGATCTTGCTTATGTAGCAAATGTTCAGGTAAAAGAAGAAACAATACCATCTATTATGTTCGCGAGACAGGTTATTGAATGCATACGTTTATTGCCGGCTGGTTACAGAACAGTTTTAAATCTTTATGCTATTGATGGTTATAGCCATAAAGAAATTGCAGGAATGCTTGATATTGAAGAAAGCACAAGCCGCAGCCAATATACAAGAGCCAAAACAATGCTTGAAGCTATATTAATTAAAAAGAAAATTATTGAAAAGCCAGGCGAAGTTTTTACATGGGTAGCTGCAATGCAATAACAATTAATGAGCATGAACGGATTGAATCATAAAGATAATTTTGAAGAATACCTGCAGCAACAGGCTAATGAGCACAGGATGTATCCTTCTGATTATGTGTGGAAGAATATTCGTAAAAAAATTCATACTCCAAAAAAGTGGCCGGCACTTTCTGTTTTTACTGTTTTAATTATTTCTGCACTTGTTATAGGTACCGTTTTAAATAAACCAGTACCAGATACCGTTACTGCAAACTTTCATTTTTCGTTACAAAGCCCTGTTAATGCAGTTACAAATAAATCCACTGATGCAACCAATACAGGGGCAACAGTAACTGATGAACACTATGCGGCAGACCAGCTAACATCAACTACAATAATTGCTGCCGTTGAAAAAATTAAAATTGATGATGCTGTTGCAAAGCAACTTGTTAACCCAACATTGCCGATTATAAATGAAAAAATAATTGCTGCTGTATCTTCTAATGATTTAGAAATTAATGAAAAAGCTATTGCGGCAAAAAGTGTTGGAGCATCCGTTAACAAAACAGAGAACAATAATGCTTCTTTATCTTTAGATAATGTAAATTATTATCTTTTTAATCTTACATCAAGATTAAAAAGTATTTTAAACACAGATCCTTCACAGGTGAAAAGTGGTGGTGTGGCTTTTTTTAAACCAAGAATTACTGAATTAAAATATGATAATGATTTCGATTTTAAAGTTGAACCTGAACATACAGACTTGTTTCCTAATGCCTTGCAGCAGTTAAGTAAAAATTCAACCAGGTTTGATTTTCGTTTTTATGTAACCCCATCTGTTAGTTATCGCCATTTAAATGAAAAAGAACAAGCTTCTAATGCAGGTAAGACAATTGCGCTGGAATCAAGTTACAAAGTAAATCCTTCACAGGCAATACATCAAAGACCTGCAATTGGTTATGAAACAGGGTTTGGTTTGGGTTATCATCTTAATAATAATTTTACATTAACCGGCGGCTTCCAGTTTAATATAAGCCAATATAAAATTGATGCATTCTTATATAAAGATGAACCTGTTGCGCTTACTTTAAACGATGGAAAATTTTCTAATACAATAGATGCAGTTTCAAGTTTAAGAAGTATTCCCGGCACCAAGCCGCTTACAATAAAAAACAGGTATTATCAAATTGCAATACCAATTGGTTTAGAGTGGACAATGCTGAATAACTCCAAATATAGCTGGAGCCTTGCGGGTGCATTGCAACCAACTTATACATTCGATAAACAACCGCTTATAATTTCTTCCAATTATAAAAATTATACTGATGGTTCTGCGTATGTACGCAACTTTAACGTTAATGCAAACCTTGAAACTTATTTCGGTTATACAACAGGCAATTACCGCTGGCAGATTGGCCCGCAGGTACGTTACCAGTTACTTCCTTCATTAGTTGATAAATACCCTAACAAAGAATACCTTATAAATTATGGGCTTAAAGTAGGCGTAGTAAAACAACTGCATTAATTTCTATTACTTTAGCTTTATCAAGTGCCTTTATGAAAATAATTGAGTGCTTAAGTATTTTTGTAAAGTATGACTTCATCAGAATTTCAGTCCCAC
>CAZZXW010000154.1:0-7405 GCA_964658095.1 uncultured Parafilimonas sp.
AAAACTGGCTATCGCCGATAAAAAATCACCTTTATATAATCAAACAGAAGATGCAATAAGTGTTGATAACGGAAAGTTGTTTGTAACGAACGATGCTTCAAAAGGTGAAACTTATTCGCAGATATTAACAAGAGCTAAATTGCCGTTGGTTGAAACAGAAATAACAACGAATGTGTCAACAAGAGAAACGCAAAAATCAGAACCTAATCCAACAACAAAACAAGGCGGCAATCAAGGTGGACAAGGACAACAAAATAATGGACAACAAGGCGGTTCAAAAGATGAAAGCAAAAACAATCCTTTTGTAAAACAAGACCAGGATGTAGATAGAAGCAACATTGCATTTCATTCTTTTGGTGCGCAATTCGTAAAGGTGTTGGTAGATCCCTTAACAGGAATGGTAAAGGTTGATAATGGACGTTGGTAAAATTTTAAACGAAAAAACAGCTAAGAGCCAGATAATGGGCGGCGCTATTTTTGGAATTGGAATGGCTTTGATGGAAGGCAGTGTTTATGATGAAAATACAGGTCGTATCGTTACAAAAGATTTGGCCGATTATCTTGTTCCGGTTCATGCAGACATGCCAACGTTTGATGTGCAGTTCACTGATATAAAAGATGAATACATAAGTCCCGTTGGTGCAAGAGGCGCCGGCGAAATTGGTATCACAGGCATTACGGCTGCTATTGCAAATGCTGTATACAATGCAACGGGCAAACGTATAAGAAATTTGCCTATAACGCCGGATAAGCTGATTTAGTTAAAGTATAAAATACTAACTGCATATCATGAGAATTGTGACTATGAAAACATACAAGGCAGTGACACTTTTTCTTATTGCTGTTATTAGTCTGCACATAACGTTATTAGCACAAACAAATGCATCTGTACGTATTACTAACCTGGAGAACAAGACAACTATATTTTCGTTGGCTGATTTAAACGCGTTGCCTCAAACAACTTTAATTATTAAAGGAGAAGACGGTATTATGCATAATTACAGTGGCATTGACATCAATGTTTTGTTGGCTAAAGCTGCAGTACCGTTAGGGCCGGCAGAAAGAAAGCAGGTACTTAATAGTTATCTGCTTATTAAGGCAGCTGATAATTATAGTATAATATATGCGCTTGCTGAAATAGATAGTTTTTTTTCAGATAAAAAAGTGATTCTTGCAGACATGAAGGATGCTAAACCAATCCCTGCTCAATTTGGGCCGTTACAAATTATTTCAACCAATGAAAAAGTACATGCAAGGTTGATAAGAATGGTTACTGATATTATTATTAGAAAAGCGCAGTAAAGTTTTCAAGTGTCCGCATCATGGCATAAAGTTAGTTGCACATAGAAATTGTTGCGCTGCACTAACAATATTAATATAATCAGACTGCAATTATGATAATAGAAAAAAAATCAGAAGATGGTTTACATGGAACTAATCATACAATTCCGGTAAGCTTATACATTAATGGAAAAGAACATAATCTAAACATAGAACCTCGTGTTTCATTGCTCGATGCTTTGCGTGAATATATTGGTTTAACTGGCACAAAAAAAGGTTGCAACCAGGGTGCTTGCGGTGCTTGCACTGTGTTGGTTGATGGTGAAAGAATTAATTCATGTATGACGCTGGCCGTGCAATATCAGGATAAAACAATTACAACAGTTGAAGGTCTTGCTGCTGATGGAAATTTAAGTGCTTTGCAGCAAGCGTTTATTGAGCATGACGGATTTCAATGTGGTTATTGTACGCCAGGACAATTATGTTCTGCAACAGCAATGATTGAAGAGTTTAAAAATGGAATGCCAAGCGCAGTTTCGCCGGATGTTGCGGCAAACGAATTTGAATTTTCTGAAAAAGAAATTAAAGAAAGAATGAGTGGCAATCTTTGTCGCTGCGGTGCTTATGTAGGTATTATTGAAGCTATACAAGATGCATTTAATAACAAAGAAACAACTGTAGCCAATGAAACTTTTTACTTATAAACAAGCTGATAATATTAGTGAAGCAATAGAAGCTGCGTCAACTGAAACCATTTCAAAATTTATTGGCGGCGGAACAAATTTGGTTGATCTGATGCGTGAGAATATTGAGCAGCCAGATACTGTTATTGATGTTACCCATTTGCCATTAACTGATGTTGAAGAGCTGGGAGATGGCAGCATTAAAATTGGTGCGTTGGTTCGTAATTCTCATTTAGCTGCCAATAAGGTTATAAGAGAAAAATTTCCTGTTTTATCGCAGGCAATTTTGAATGGCGCTTCAGGTCAGTTGCGTAATATGGCAACAACTGGCGGCAACATAATGCAACGCACACGTTGTTATTATTTTTATGATGAAACTGCACGTTGCAACAAACGCAATCCCGGAAGTGGTTGTGATGCGATTGGTGGCTATAATCGTATTCATGCGATTTTAGGAACAAGTGATGCATGTATCGCAACACATCCAAGTGATATGTGTGTAGCAATGGCGATGTTAGATGCAAAAATTATTGTTGAAGGGAAAAACGGTGAACGTGAAATTGCATTCACTGATTTTCATAAGCTGCCTGGTGAAACGCCGAATATTGAAACAGTTTTGCAGCAAGGTGAATTAATAACAGCAGTTGTTATTCCATCCCAGGATTTTATAAAAAATTCATTGTACAGAAAAGTGCGTGACAGGGCGAGTTATGCTTTTGCTCTCGTAAGTGTTGCTGCTGCTTTAGAAGTGGAAAACAATAAAATTAAAAATGTAAGAATTGCTTTAGGCGGTGTTGCACATAAACCGTGGCGTGCATTTAAAGCGGAAAATTATTTAATGAATAAAGAAGCAACAGAAAAAAATTTCATGTCGGGGGTTGAAGAAGAATTAAAAGATGCAAAAGGCTTTGAACACAACAGTTTTAAAATTGAATTAGCGAAAAGAACTATTGTAGCAGTGTTAAACGAATTACTATAATTGATTTTTGTATTTGCGGCACACTTAATTAAAAAAGAGATTAAAAATATGAGCATCATTTCGAAAATAATGGAAACAGTTGTGCAGGCGATGCCGGATAAAAAACCGGACAGGCTGATACAACAAAAAAAATATATCGGGCAGGCAATTAGCCGTGTTGACGGGCAATTGAAAGTTACCGGTGAAGCGAAGTTTTCTGCAGAATATGAATTAAATAATATTTGCTACGCAGCACTTGCTTATAGCACTATTGCGAAAGGCAAAATAAAAAAGCTAAACCTTTTGGCAGCTCAAACTGCGGAAGGTGTAATTACAATTATAACACATGAAAACAGTCCAGAATTAAACAAGCCGGTTTTGTTTGACCCGGGTGGAAAAAGCCGTGGTTCGGCAGCGATGGACATTGACATTTTACAAGATGAAAATATTTATTGGAACGGACAGCCGATTGCCATTGTTGTAGCGGAAACGCAGGAACAGGCTGAGCATGCAGCTACGCTCATAACGGCAGAATATAAAGAAGGCAAGCCAACGTTGTCATTCGAGGCAAATAAAAGCAAAGCCAAAACACCGCCTAAAATAATGATGGAGCCGGCAGAGATAAAAATTGGTGATGCAGAAAAAGAATTACAACATGCAGCTTATACAACTGATAATTTATATCACACACCAAGATATAATCACAATGCGATTGAGCCGCATGCAACAATTGCGGCTTTTAAAGAAGATGGCAGGTTGGTTGTGTTTGATTCAACGCAAGGATTATATGGTGTAACAAGAACAATTGCAGGTGTGTTTTCAATGAAGCCTGATGAAGTGCAGGCAGTAGCTCCGTTTGTTGGCGGAGGTTTCGGCGGCAAAGGTTCTGTATGGTTTAATACGATGTTGTGTGTGCTGGCGGCGAAGCAAACCGGCAGGCCTGTTAAGCTTAATTTATCAAGAGAAGGTGTATTTAGAACTATTGGCGGACGCACACCATCTGAACAGCGTGTTGCGATTGGTGCAGATGAAAATGGAAAATTTGTTTCCATTATTCATAGCGGTGTTACGGCTACAACTGAGCATAACAATTTTCCTGAGCAGTTCTCATTTCCTATTCGTCATCTCTATGCGTCAAAGAGTTTTTATATCGGCCAGAAAGCGCTTAACCTTGATACGGTTGCCAATACATTTATGAGAGCGCCGGGAGAATCTATCGGAACATTTGCGATTGAATCTGCGATTGATGAACTGGCTTATAAAATGAACATGGATCCTGTTGAGCTAAGACGCATTAATGAACCTTCAAAAGACCCGACAAAAGAAACCGAATTTTCTTCAAGGCATTTGATTGAAGCATATCAGCGTGGTGCAAAAAAGTTTGGATGGAAACATCTTCCGCCAAAATCACAAAGAGATGGCGAATGGCTAATCGGGCAAGGTGTTGCAACAGCGTTCTATCCTGTATATCGCTTTCCGGCTACGGCAAAAATTGGTTTGTTTGCAGATGGAACCGCTGTTGTAAAAGCGGCGGCGCATGAAATGGGGATGGGAACAGCAACTGTGCAATTACAACATTCTGCAGACAGGCTGGGCTTACCGATTGAGAAAGTTTCATTTCAATATGGCAATTCTGATTTACCTGAAGCATCTTTTGCCGGAGGTTCAAACCAAACAGTGAGCGTTGCAGCAGGCATTTCTTCTGCGGCTGAAAAAGTGTTTGAAGAACTGTTTAAGCTGGCATCAAAAAATAAAAAATCTCCGTTGCATAATTTAAAGTTTGAAGACGTGGAAGCTAAGAACGGCGGCCTTTTCAGCAAGAATGATTCAAGTAAAGGAAAAACTTACATTGATATTTTAAAACAGGCAGATAAACCATTTATCGAAGCAGAAGCCGCTGCAGATATGCCGTTGGAAATTCAGAAATATTCGATGGGTTCTCAAGGTGCACAATTTTGCGAAGTGCGTGTGAATGAAGTAACGGGCGAAGTGCGTGTAAGTCGCTGGCTTGGATCATTTGATACGGGCAGAATTTTAAATCCTAAAACAGCAATCAGCCAGTTTCGTGGCGGCATTATTATGGGCATCGGAATGGCGTTGACCGAAGAAACTTTTTTTGATGAACGCAATGGAAGAATTATGAATCCATCGCTTGCAGAATATCATGTGCCTGTAAATGCAGATGTGCCCCACATTGAAGTTATCTATAATGATATTCCTGACGAACATACGCCGCTCGGCGCACATGGTATTGGTGAAATTGGGATAACAGGAACGGCTGCAGCTATTGCAAACGCCATCTTTAACGCAACCGGAAAAAGAGTAAGGAGTTTGCCGGTAACGCTGGATAAAATTATAAGCTGATGAAAGAGTTGAATGATATAATTCATGCTTATGATAAAGCTGTTTTGCAAAACAAGCAAACAGCATTGGTAACTGTTGTAAAGGTTGAAGGTTCATCGTATCGCAGGCCTGGCGCAAGAATGCTGGTGACTGAAGATGGTGAAGTAACCGGTGCAATAAGTGGCGGATGTTTGGAAGGTGATGCGTTGCGCAAAGCACAACTGGCAATGTTTCAGCAACAAAACAAGTTAGAGATTTATGACACAACGGATGATGAAGATAATAAGCTTGGCGTGCAGTTGGGTTGCAACGGAATCGTATATATTTTATTTGAACCGATTGACAACTATGATGCAAATAATCCAATCAACTTATTAAAGATGGTTGCACAACAAAGAAAAGATGCAGTTGTTGTAACACTATTTAATCCAAATAAAAATTTATTACAACGAGGAACTGTTGCTTTTATTAATGAAGAAAGAAGTTGTTTTAAGTTGGATGAAATGCAGGCGTTAAAATCAGAATGCAAAAATGTATTGGCATCAAAATCATCTTTGGTTAAACATTATGAAGGCAGTTGTACTGTGTTGTTTCAGTTTATTCCACCTTCAATACAATTGGTAATTGCCGGTGCAGGCAATGATGCGCAACCGTTGGTTGATATGGCTTTTTTGTTAGGCTGGAATATTATTGTTGTGGATGGAAGACCTGCTTATGCAACACAACAACGTTTTCCAAAAGCAAATCAAATCTTCATAACAAAGCCGTCAAATATTTTATCTGTTGCAAACATTGATGAACAAACTGCTGTTGTATTGATGACACACAATTATAATTATGATGTGGCTGCATTAGAACAACTCATCAGAACAAATTGTAAATACATTGGCGTGCTTGGTCCAAAGAAAAAATTATATAAGATGATTGATGAATTGAATGATAACGAAACTGTGATTGATAATCAAAAGATGCAACATGTTTATGGCCCTGTTGGTTTGGATATAGGTGCTGAAACAGCAGAAGAAATTGCAGTATCAATTATTGCAGAAATAAAAGCGGTGTTTTCACAAAGGGAAGGCGCATCATTAAAAGAAAGAAGAACAGAAATTCATTATCGTACACTAACATCGCAACATGAATAATACAGCAATTATTATTTTAGCTGCAGGAAGTTCTTCAAGATTCGGCAGTGCCAAACAATTGCTTCACTTTAATAATAAAACTTTATTACAACATGTAACTGATGAAGCCGTTGAATCAGGTGCGGAACCAATAATTGTTGTTACAGGCGCAAACAATAAAGAAGTTTCTGCATTATTAAATAACAGAAAGATTCAAATTGTTTTCAATGAAAATTGGGAAGAGGGAATGGCAGCAAGCATTGTTACTGGTTTAAAAAAAACCATTACATTAAACAATGATATTGAAAGAGCCATCATTACTGTTTGCGATCAGCCGTTTGTTACTTCAACTTTATTTCAGCAGTTATATCAAACGCAAATTGAAAGCTTAAACCATATTGTTGCCTGTGCTTATGGTGAGACAATAGGAACGCCGGCGCTTTTCACGCAAAAATATTTTGATGCGCTGATGAGCTTGAAAGGTGATGAAGGCGCAAAGAAAATTTTGAAAGCAAATAAAAATGATGTTGCAATTGTTGATTTTCCTCAAGGCAACATTGATATTGATACTGAAAAAGATTACCGCGATTTATTAGACACGCAAAAACTTATTTTATAAATGAAGAAAATATTTTTCTCATTTAGTTTGATTGCATTGATTGCAGTAACAACATCAGCTCAAAAAAAAATTACAGTTGCTGTTGCAGCCAACATGCAATACACAATGGAAGCTTTAAAAGCTGAATTCAACAAAACAGATAAAACAGAAATTGATGTTGTGCTGGGTGCATCAGGCCAGCTTGCACAACAGATTATACAAACTGCACCATTTGATATTTTTATTTCTGCAGATACTGCTTTCGCCAAAAGATTAGCAGACAGCAATTTTGCTGCAGAGCCACCAAAAGTGTATGCGCAAGGGGTGTTGGTTTTGTGGAGTGCAAAGCCAAATATTCAGCCAACAGCAGATTTAAAATTGTTATTGAACGATAACATAAACCACATCGCAATAGCTAATC
>CAZZXW010000155.1:0-7375 GCA_964658095.1 uncultured Parafilimonas sp.
GCACCCAATACCAGCCAAAACCATTTTCATAAGCCCAGCGGCCATAGTGAAACGGTGCCCAACCCCAATCATAATCAGAAACCCATGTCCATCCATAATCTGTATAAGCCCAGTGACCACCGGTTTGATATGGAACAAAACCGGCTGTATTAGCAATCCATACTTGTCCATAAGTTCCGTGGTTAACCCATCTTCCGTAAGGGCTTAAGGAGTTTTGAAACACCGAAAGGTTAACATTAACCTGTTGTGCGCTTACTTTATTTTCAACTGCAGTTACGCTGTAAAAAAATAAGATTATCAATAAAGTTTTAAATATTTTTTTCATGATGTATTGTTTATAACATTATACTAAGAGTTAAATTCATTTTTAAAGATTAGTGCCTAAATGTTAAAAGAACGTTTCTCTTAACAATCAATATCTATGCAATAATTTCTGTAATTAAAGATGTTGAAACACATTTGCAAATGTTTAAGTATGCTTTGGAAAAATTGGATGAAGCAACAAACGCAAGAGCAGGTACAATAACAACTGCTCATGGCACAATTCAAACACCCATCTTCATGCCCGTTGGTACAGTTGGAACTGTTAAAGCAGTTACACAACAACAATTAGTTAATGATGTTAAAGCACAAATAATTTTAGGCAATACATATCATTTATTTTTAAGGCCTGGAACTGAAGTTTTACAATCTGGTAACGGCTTACATCAGTTTATGAATTGGCAAAAACCAATACTAACAGACAGTGGCGGTTACCAGGTTTTTTCTCTGGCGCAAAACAGGAAAATTTCTGAAGAAGGTGTTTTATTTCAAAGCCATATTGATGGAAGCAGGCATTTGTTTACACCTGAAAAAGTAATGGACATTCAGCAAAAAATTGGTGCTGATATTATTATGGCTTTTGATGAATGCCCGCCTGCTGCAAGCGAATATGCTTATGCAAAGAACAGCATGGAACTAACACATCGCTGGTTAAACAGGTGTATTAATTATCTTAACGAAACAAAGCCTTTATACAACCATGAACAATATCTTTTTCCGATTGTCCAGGGCAATACTTATAAAGATTTAAGAATAGCTTCATGCAATTTTATTTCTGAAAAAAATGCTGCCGGTAATGCAATTGGTGGATTAAGCGTTGGCGAGCCTGAAGATATAATGTATGATATTACGGCTTTATGTTGTGCGCATTTACCAGTTAATAAACCACGTTATCTTATGGGTGTTGGCACACCCTGGAATATTTTGGAATGCATCAGTTTAGGCATTGATATGTTTGATTGTGTTATGCCAACACGCAACGGGCGCAATGGCATGTTATTTACAACGCAGGGCATCATCAATATAAAAAATAAAAAATGGGCAACAGATTTTTCTGTTATTGATGAAGGCCTGCCATGTGAAATAAGTAACTATTACTCAAAAGCATATTTAAGGCATTTGTTTGTGGCTGATGAATTGCTTGGTTTGCAGTTAGCCAGCATTCACAACCTTGCTTTTTATTTATGGATGGTTGGTGAAGCGCGACATAAAATTTTAGCTGGAAGTTTTGCATCTTGGAAGACAGAAGCCATCAATCAATTTAAACAAAGATTATAACGCAAACTTATAAGGCAATTTACCCGCAGGCATTTAAACTTTTATAATTTTGTAAAGACTTTTAATACCTCATTGACCAATGACTTATAATTAATGAAGAAGCTCGACTGGTACATTTTAAAAAAATTTCTTACCACTTTTTTCTTTTGCGTTTTTCTTTTTACAGTTATTGCTGTTGTAATTGATTCAAGTGAAAAAGCGGACGATTTTGTAAAGTCAGGATTAAGTTTTTCGCAAATCTTCATGCAATATTATATTGGTTTCATACCTTATATTGATGCATTGTTGTTCCCGCTTTTTGTATTAATAGCTGTAATATTTTTTACTTCAAAAATGGCCGGCAAAAGTGAAATTATTGCCATACTTGCAAGTGGAACAACTTACAACAGAATGTTGTATCCTTATTGGCTGGGCGGCATTGTACTTGGTTTGTTACTTCTCTTTGCTTCTTCATTTGTTATTCCAAAAGCCAATGTTATCTGGAAACAGTTTGAAACAAATTATATCAAGGTAAATTCAACGTATGATCCATTAGTTGAACATTATGAACGCAGTATGTATTTCAGGATAGACTCTTTTACGTATGCCGGCATTCGCAGTTATGATACTACTTCAAAAAATGGCGGCCCTTTTTTTATGCATCGTATAAAGAATAATGAACTTGTTTATAATTTAAGAGCTTCAACAATTAAGTGGGATACTGCTTCAAGAAAATGGAATCTTCGGGATGTTGTTGAGCGTAATATTAATGGCTTGCATGAAACGGTAAAAATCGACAAAACATTAACCCTGAATTTTAATTTTAAACCCATGGATCTTACACAGGATGAAAATGTAAAAGACAAATTGAACAGCGTTGACCTGTATAAATATATTGCAGACCAGCAGTTGCGCGGCACAGAAGGCTTAAACACATTGCAGGTTGAAGAGTTTCGCAGGTTTGCAACACCGTTCTCTGTTTTAATACTTACGTTGATTGGTGCTGTAATTGCCAGCCGCAGGGTGCGTGGTGGCAGCGGCGCTCATCTTGCCATTGGATTTCTCACCGGTGCATTGTTTATTTTAATGGATCGCTTTTCAACCATCTTTGCAACCAAAGGCAATTTTTCGCCATTGCTTGCAGCATGGCTTCCCAACATTATTTTTACCGGCGTGGCAATTTATTTTTATCGCAAAGCGCCTAAATAAATTCATTCGCATTGAGCTGAAATACTTTTTTGTAGTAGTAAGTTATAATATCTTTAGCGCAACGATAATGTTATTATAATTGCCGTAATAATTTTTAAGCCATGGGAGTTTTAAAAGATAAATTCAAACAAAAAGGTGATGCCGCAGCCGCTGAAATAAAAGACCTGCTTTCAAAGAATGGAGATAAAGTTATTGGTGAAGTAAAGCTGGCGCAGGTGTATCAGGGTATGCGTGGCATAACAGGTTTAGTTACAGAAACAAGTTTGCTTGATGCACAGGAAGGCATACGTTTTCG
Source organism: uncultured Parafilimonas sp. (assembly GCA_964658095.1). Lineage (GTDB taxonomy): Bacteria > Bacteroidota > Bacteroidia > Chitinophagales > Chitinophagaceae > Parafilimonas. The sequence goes on from CAZZXW010000155.1 coordinate 3,083, forward strand.
CGGGTTTTCTATTCCTGAATTAAGAGAAAAATTACCTAAAGCAAACAACGGCACCGAGCCATTGCCGGAAGGTTTATTTCATCTTTTACTGATAGGTGAGTTACCAAATGATGATGAAGTGCATCACATAACTTCTGTATGGCAAAGAAGAAGCCATGTGCCCAATCATGTATTTGCTACTATAGATGCATTGCCTTTAACAGCGCACCCGATGACGATGTTTGTAACCGGAGTAATGGCATTGCAAACAGAAAGCAATTTTGCCAAAAAGTATGCTGAAGGCATGAGCAAAAAAGACCATTGGGAAGCTGTGTTTGATGATACCATGGATTTAATTGCGCGGCTGCCCCGCATTGCAGCTTATGTATATCGCAGAAAATATAAAGAGAATATCCACATCAATCCAAATGGCCTACTTGACTGGGCCGGCAACCTTGCACACATGATGGGTTTTGAAGATGAAAGTTTTTGGGAATTGATGCGCTTATATATGACCATCCATTCTGATCATGAAGGCGGCAATGTTTCAGCGCATACAACACATCTTGTTGGCTCTGCTTTAAGCGATCCCTATTTGAGTTATGCGGCCGGCATGAATGGCTTAGCTGGTCCTTTACATGGCCTGGCAAACCAGGAAGTTATAAAATGGATATTTGAATTACAGGAAGAGATCGGTTCTAAATGCCCTTCAAAAGAACAGATTGCAGCTTATGTGAAAAAAACATTGAAAGAAGGCAAGGTTGTTCCGGGCTATGGGCATGCAGTGTTACGCAAAACAGATCCACGTTTTACAGCGCAAATGGAATTTGGAAAGAAGCACATGCCTGATGATCCGCTGGTACAAACTGTTTGGAATATTTATGAAGTTGTTCCGCCTATATTAAAAAGTCTTGGTAAAATAAAAAATCCGTGGCCAAATGTTGATGCACACAGCGGCGCACTGCTGGTTTATTATGGTCTTGTTGAATATGAATTTTATACAGTGCTTTTTGCAGTTAGCCGTGCATTAGGTGTACTTGCAAGTTTGTGTTGGGACAGGGTTTTAAACCTTCCGCTTGAAAGGCCAAAATCAGTTACTACAGAATCAGTTGAATTATGGCTGAAAGGCAAAGATGAAATCTGGGAAGGATAATTAATCAAATGTAGTTTTACTTCATTATATACTGCCTGCAAACCAATGCAGGCTTTGCTTTTATATTAACTACAAACTCTATCGTACCTTTGCATTAAATTTTGTATATGTTAGATACAGTGGAAAGTGCGATTGAAGATATTAAACAAGGCAAACTGGTTATTGTGGTAGATGATGAAGACCGTGAAAATGAAGGTGATTTTGTTACGGCTGCAAAAAATATAACTCCGGAGATAATAAACTTTATGAGCCGCGAAGGTCGTGGTTTGATTTGTGTGCCGATGAATGAGGAACGTGCTGATGAATTAAAACTTGATCTAATGGTGAGCAACAATACCGCATTGCATGAAACACCATTCACAGTAAGCGTTGATTTGATTGGACATGGATGTACAACAGGTATAAGTGCTCATGATCGTTCAGCAACTATTCATGCACTTATTAATCTTGAAACAAAGCCTGAAGATTTAGGCAGGCCTGGCCATATTTTTCCGCTTCGCGCAAAAAAAGGCGGCGTATTAAGAAGAGCAGGACATACAGAAGCAACTGTTGATTTAGCACGACTTGCTGGTTTTGAATCAGTTGGCGTCTTGATTGAAATTATGAATGAAGATGGAACGATGGCACGTTTGCCTCAGCTAAGAAAGATTGCAGATAAGTTTGAGTTAAAAATCGTTTCAATTAAAGACCTGATTGAATATCGTTTAAAAACTGATTCACTTATTGAAGAGGTTACCCGTGTTGAAATGCCTACTAAATATGGCAATTTTAAACTTGTTGCATTTAAAGAAAAAACAACTGGTGGCGAGCATCTTGCTTTAATCAAAGGTACATGGGAAAAAGATGAACCTGTACTTACACGTGTGCATTCAAGCTGTTTTACCGGTGATATTTTAGGCAGCTTTAGATGTGATTGCGGCGAGCAATTACACAAAGCCATGCAGATGGTAGAAGCAGAAGGCAAAGGTTTGATTTTATACATGAACCAGGAAGGCCGTGGTATCGGTTTAATGAATAAACTACGTGCTTACAAATTACAGGAAGAAGGAATGGATACGGTTGAAGCAAATCTCCATCTCGGTTTTGGAATGGATGAACGCGATTACGGTGTTGGTGCACAAATCCTACGTTATCTTGGTGTAACCAAGTTGCGATTGATGAGTAATAATCCAAAGAAGCGTGCAGGCTTAAGTGGTTATGGTTTAGAAATTGTTGATATTGTTCCAATCGAAATAAAACCTAATGAGCACAACGAAAAATATTTAACTACCAAGCGTGATAAGATGGGGCATAAAATTCTTTCGCATAAATAATTTAAAGGCTGCTATAAAATATTCATCCACAACGTGGCCATAAATCATACATCAGAAATTGTAAATCAGAATAGTAATGGGTTTATTCAATAAGTTATTTGGTAAGAAAGAAAAAGAAAGTTTAGATGAGGGCTTGCAAAAAACCAAGGTTGGATTTTTTGAAAAAGTTACAAAAGCAATTGCCGGTAAAAGCACAGTTGATGAAGAAGTTTTAGATAATCTGGAAGATGCTTTAGTAAGCGCAGATGTTGGCATTGATACAACCATAGAGATTATAAATCGCATTGAACAACGTGTTGCAAAAGATAAATACATTAATACCTCAGAATTAAATCGTTTACTTCAAAGTGAGATTCAAAATATTTTAACTGATGCACCTGAAGATTCATATAAGGAATTTAGTCTTCCTGAAAGTAAAAAGCCTTATGTTCTTTTAGTTGTTGGTGTAAACGGAGTTGGTAAAACTACAACAATTGGCAAGCTTGCATATAATTATAAAAAAGCTGGTAAAAACGTTTTACTTGGTGCTGCCGATACATTTCGTGCGGCTGCCGTTGAACAGTTAACTATATGGAGTGAACGTGTAAATGTGCCAATTATAAAACAACCAATGGGCAGTGATCCTGCTGCAGTTGCTTATGATGCAGTGCAAAGTGCTGTTGCAAAAAAATCTGATATTGTTATTATTGATACCGCCGGTCGCTTGCACAACAAACTGCATTTAATGGATGAACTTTCAAAGATTAAACGCGTAATTCAAAAAACAATTCCTGATGCACCGCATGAGGTGTTGCTGGTGCTGGATGGATCAACTGGTCAGAATGCATTAGAGCAGGCAAAGCATTTTACGGCAGCAACAGATGTTACATCCATTGCTATAACAAAACTGGATGGAACTGCAAAAGGTGGTGTTGTTTTAGCAATTGCAAATCAATTTAAAATACCGGTTAAGTATATTGGTGTTGGAGAAAAGATGGATGACCTTCTTGTTTTTGATAAACACGAATTTGTTGACAGTTTGTTTAACCTGGAGAAGGCATGATTACACATTAAACCTAAAGTGCATGATATCTCCATCTTCTACTAAATAATCTTTTCCTTGTATTGCTAATTTTCCGGCATCACGACAAGCAGCTTCACTTTTATAATGAAGATAGTCAGCGTACTTTATAACTTCTGCACGAATAAAACCTTTTTCAAAATCAGTATGAATAACACCAGCGGCCTGCGGTGCAAGCATGCCTTTATGAATCGTCCATGCTTTTACTTCCTGTTCACCGGCAGTAAAGTAAGTAGCAAGATTTAATAAATGATAAGTTGAACGAATCAATCTAACAACACCGCTTTCTTTCAAACCCAGATCTTCTAAAAACATTTTCCTGTCTTCATAATTATCCATGGCAGCAATTTCACTTTCAATAGCTGCGCTTATAAAGAGTATTTCCGCATTCTCATCCTTAATAGCTTCTTTAACTGCATCAGTATGTTTATTGCCATTGATAACAGATTGCTCATCCACATTGCATACATAAATCACAGGTTTTATAGTTAGCAAAAACAAATCATCAACATGCTTTGCTTTGTCTTTTTCATTCACTTCAAAAGCTCTTGCATTTTTGCCTTTTTCAAGATGCTGCTTTAATGCTTTTAATGTTTCTAAACCTGCAGCAGCATCTTTATCAGTTCTTGCAATTTTTTCTGATTTTGAAATTTTCTTATCAAGCGTATCCAAATCTTTTAACTGTAATTCTGTGTCTATAATTTCTTTATCACGAACAGGATTTACGCTGCCATCAACATGAATTACATTATCATCGTCAAAGCAACGCAGCACATGAATGATTGCAT
>CAZZXW010000156.1:0-4075 GCA_964658095.1 uncultured Parafilimonas sp.
TAAACTTTGAATTTCCTGCAGATGCAATTTCAAAAGATTATTTTTTAAGTGTATATAGTTTCACTGGTAAAAAAATGTATGAAACAACAGTATCAAACACCAAACTCACACTAACATTTTCTAATGAATTTTATCGTGGTATTTATGTTTACCAATTTACAGATAAAGGCGGCAGGATATTAGAAACAGGCAAATTTCAGGTAACTAAATAATAGTTGATTTAATCTTGTTCATAAACTTTCAGCCTACTTTTTAAATAAACAATTTCCTGTTGTTGATCTTTTACGCGAAGCAATAAATTATTAATCGCTTCAATTCCTTCAATATTAATACTAAGGTCATAATGCAACCGAAGCATTTTTTCTAATTGTTTTAAAGCATCAACATGTAAAAAATGTTGTTCGCTTATATTAACTATTTCAATCAAATCATGCTGCTGTAACACTTCAAGAAAAGTGTATTCAATATTGTACATGTCACAACATTCTTCAGCAGGCAACAGTTCATTTTCCATGTTATAGTTTTGAAAGTTGTTCAAATAATTCTTTTTGTTTAGTGGTTAAATTAACGGGCAGCTTAATTTTATAAGTAATAAAAAGATCACCAAATTCACCTTCCTTTTTATAAACAGGAAATCCTTTGCCTTTTAATCTTATCCGCGTATCATTTTGCGTTTCTGGTTTTACCTTAAGCTTTATTTTTCCGCTTAATGTTTCTATAGTAACCTCTCCGCCCAACAATGCTGTATAAAGATCTATTTCTTCTGAAGTATAAACATCGTTACCAACTCTCTTAAATTTAGCATCATCATTAATCACAAACGTAATAAACAGGTCACCATCCGGCCCACCATTTACACCTGCACTTCCATAGCCTTTTAATTTTATTACCTGCCCGTTTTCAACACCGGCAGGTATAGTTATCCGTACATTTTTTCCATTAACGGTTATAGTTTGTTTATGTGTTTGATATGCTTCGCGAAGCGACAAATGCAGTTCTGCGTTATAATCACTGCCACGAAACTTTGCTGAAGTCCGGTTACTGCTTCTGCGTGCTGAACTACCAAATAATGATTCAAAAAAATCTGAAAAATCACCTTCGTGCTGTGCACCGGTGTATGTGTATTCATCGCGATTATATGATTCTTGTTGCTGGCGTTTCGCGTTTTCATAAGCTTCTGCATGTTGCCAGTTTTCTCCATAAGCATCATATTTTTTTCTTTTTTCAGCATCACTTAATACTTCATTTGCTTCATTTATCTGCTGAAATTTTTTATTTGCTTCACTATCATTTGGGTTAAGGTCAGGATGATATTTGCGTGCCAGCTTGCGATAAGCCTTCTTTATTTCATCATCTGATGCGTTCTTATTTACGCCCAATGTTTTATAATAATCTACAAAAGCCATTTAAAAATTTTTTCGATTAAAATGCAATTTAAATTCCTTTTCAATGTTTATATCCAAGCTGATTAAAGAACTAAAAAATATTCGTTAATCAGTACAAATATCCACTTTCTATGAATGATCAAGAAAAGGTACAAAGCGTTAAGCTGCCTGATGACGAACACATTGATAGTGCCTGGCTGGATGTAAAATTATGTACTGTACAAGCAATAAAGAGGCAGCAAGATCTTGCAAGAAAAAATAATAAAGAATCAAATTCAAATGATGGCATTGCTTTAATGCAATATTATAATGAGCTGCATTATGGCAACTACGAATAATGCGTTTATACAACCTGTCTTTCTTTTAATTCAAGATATTTATTAATAGTATTTGCAGTAAGTTTTTGCGGCGAAGTAAGCAAGCTCATTATACCATGCTTTTGCAGCTCTTTTATAATTTGTTTTTTTTCTAATGCAAATTTATTTGCAATCGCTTGTTGATATACTTCTTCGGTATTGCTTGCTTTTTTTTGCTGTAGTGCAGCAAGTTCTGTATTCTCAAAAAATATTATTAATAACGGGTGATGTGTTGAAAGCTTTTTAAGATATGGCAACTGCCTTTCCATGCTATAGAAGCTTTCAAAATTGGTAAAAAGTATTAACAGGCTGCGTTGGTTAAGATGATACCTGGTATAAACATACAGCGCTTCAAAATCACTATCCATAAAATCTGTTTTCTGCATGTATAATGTTTGCAGTATCAGGTTTATTTGTGCCGGTTTTTTATCAGGCGCAACAAACTGGTCAATCTTTTTTCCAAAGGTTAGCAACCCGCTTTTATCCTGTTTCAATAATACAATATTGCTTAAAACAAGCGTTGCATTAATAGCGTAATCAAGCAACGTCATTCCTTCAAATGGCATCTTCATGCTTCGTCCTTTATCAATCAGGCAAATCACCTGCTGGCTTCTTTCATCAACATAATTATTCACCATTAAACTGCTCTTGCGTGCCGTAGCTTTCCAGTTTAAACGGCGGTAATCATCACCTTGCACATATTCTTTTATTTGTTCAAATTCAAGACTGTTACCAAGCTTGCGCAAACGCCTTGAGCCATTTGACTGCAACTGATTGGTTACAGCCATCAGCTGGTATTTTTTCATTTGTATGTAAGACGGATAAACAACCACCTTCTTTTCTTCGCCTGATTTAATATGACGAATGACCATGTTAAGTGGCCCATATAAAAACAAATTGATCGCACCAAAAAAGTACTCTCCACGCTCCTTCGGTTTTAATGTATAGGTGTATGAAAAAAATTCGTTGCCATCTAATGCTATGTTATTATTGATATGGCTTTGCTGAAATTGTGCCGGCAGTTCATCAATAACATCAAAATAAATTTTATAAGCACGATGGTTTGTTAACTGTATAGTTACATTGTTGTCATCACCGTTGCTAAAACGAGCTGTGCATAAACGTTTTGCCGATACAGGCTGGCTTCCTGCAAATACAATTAAAAAATCTATTGCTGCAGCAATCAATAAACATAATAAAATTGCAGTTGCTATTTGTTGTAAAGGCTCAAGAAAAAATGCAAGTATAAACAGCGCAACAATTACAGCGCCGATTGTATAAAACAACCGTGTGAAATAAAAACGCAGCCAATACAATAATCGTTTAAACATCATCGCGGCACTTCAATTGAATGGATAATTTTTTCAATCACTTCATCTTCTGATGCACCTTCCATTTCTTTTTCAGGCGTTAGAATTATACGATGCCGCAATACAGGCTTCGCTACAAAAATTACATCATCAGGAATTACAAAATCACGCCCTGACAATGCCGCCCATGCTTTAGATGCATTTAATATAGCAATAGTTGCTCTTGGTGATGCACCAAGATAAACTGACCTGTCATTACGTGTTGCAACAGAAATTTTTGCAATAAACTGAATGAGCTTTTCTTCAACCACAATACTTTTAATCAGCTGCCTTAAATTAATTACCTGCTCATCATTTATCACAGGCTGTACAACATTAACCACATTATCATCAGTAAGCTGATGAAAGCGTTGCAGGATGCTTATCTCTTCTTCTTCATTTGGATAAGGCACGATTATCTTAAACAAGAAACGGTCAAGTTGTGCTTCAGGCAAGCGATACGTACCTTCCTGTTCAATAGGATTTTGAGTTGCAATTACCATAAACGGATTGTTCATTACATGCGTAACACCATCCATCGTTACTTGTTGTTCCTGCATTACTTCAAATAAAGCTGCCTGTGTTTTTGCAGGTGCACGGTTTATTTCATCTATCAAAACAATATTGCTAAAAATAGGCCCACGTTTAAATTCAAACTTACCTGTACCAGGATTAAATATGCTTGTGCCCAATACATCACTTGGCATTAAATCAGGCGTAAACTGTATGCGGCTGAAGGCTGTTTCCAAACATTTGGCAAACAACTTTGCTGTTAATGTTTTTGCTACGCCAGGTACGCCTTCAATAAGCACATGGCCGTTTGCAAGTATTGCAGCCATTATCAAACGCACCATATCATCCTGCCCAATAATAATTTTTTTTATTTCTGTTTGAAGCTTGTGCATCGCATTGCTTAGCACATCTAAATTTATTCGTTGCTCAAAAATTTCTTTTGAGAGGAAACGCGCTATGAGCAAAATTGGTT
>CAZZXW010000156.1:4085-7374 GCA_964658095.1 uncultured Parafilimonas sp.
ATATTTTCTTCGCTCATAATTTTAAATTTTTTTATAGAAGCTTTCCAGTGCTTCATAATAATCCATCAATTGCTTTTGTGTGATGGCATCACTTAAATTAATGGTATGAATATATTCCATGATAGTATGTATGTCAGTAATATTTTTATTTGATTTTACAGCAAGCTGCTGCGCAAAAACACTGTTGATTTCTGCAGTTGAAATTTTATAATTACTGCGCACATAATCTAAAAAATACTGTGTTAGTTTTTCAGCAAGATTTTTATGATCGCCTTTCTCATAATATAAATCACCGATGGTTGTAACAAACTCAAGTGAATCATTTTTTGGCTTAGCATAGCTTAAAATAATACGTTGCCTGCGCTTAACTTCTGTAACAAAATATAAAAGCAAAAACAACAAAGCAACCCAAAAAGCCCATTTAAAATTATCGTACTTTAAAATTACAGACAACAATCCCTTTTGCTGCGGTGGAGTATTGTTATGATAATTGTAGAGATAATATTCATCCCATACCACTTTTTTCGCATCGGCCGGTAACAGGCTCATCAGCTTTTCAAAGTATTGCCTGTTATCTTTATACAAAAGAAAAAAATTAGTAAATGCAACCGGCGCTGTATGCAGAAAAATAGTACCATCAATAGATTTTAAAGCAACCAAATTTTTATTAAACGCTGATGAAAAACCTAATGTGTATGTAAACGCACTGTCGGTTTTTGAAAGTTCATTCGTAAAATCTGCACCGGGAAATTGATAAAAAACCGGGCTTTTAAAACCGCCTGAATCAAGGTTAACTGCAGTTGAATCAAAAGGATTAAAATTATGATGCACACCAAGCATCAGTGAGTAATAATTATAATGCTGCTTTTGCTTCAGTTTAAAAAATTTCGTTACAGTAGTTGTCATTTGTACGGCAGATACAAAAACATAATTACCCTTTTGTATAAAATTTATTAAGTAGCTAAGATCATCTTCCGTTGGGTTAAAAATCTTTGTTATAATAAACAATACCTGCTTTGAAGAATCATTTGTGAGCGTTTTCCATTCACCCGGTTCGTCCCTGTTTGTCTCAATTAAAGCATGCGGAAATTCTTTTTGCAACAATGTGTAAGCAGCATAAGTGCCATATGGAATTTTATCGTGCTTACTTAATGTTATCCTGTCATCAAAATGATGCGGCTGTTTAAAAACAAATAGAAAAGCAAGCGCTACAACCAGCAATATAAGCCCGATATATGGCAATAATTTTCTCATGTTATTTTATGTTGGAACATGATAAAACTATTTTTTATTGATGTGTAACGCTCTTGCTGCACCTCAAATTTTCCATACCATATATATTCATAACTGCGGGTTAAAGCCGCAAAATCATTATACAGTTTTGATTGAAATAACTGTTGTAAATAATGAAGGTTTGTATAGTCTGGCTGATAATGAATATGATTTGTTTCACTTAAATTTTTTAATGTTTGAAGAAACAGTAACCGCACAGCAACACGGTATTTTTGTTCCTGCTCTGCTTTACGCAACAGATCAGAATAAGATAATTGAAAAATATCCTCCTGCATTTCTTCACTTTTATTATTAGCTGAAGAAGCTGATTGTCTTGAAAAGAAGTTTATCTTTTGCTGAGTTAAAAAATAAATTATTGCAGCAAGAAAAATCCCGATAATAATAAACCAGATCAGAAAATGAAACCATGGTTGTTGCCTGAAATCTTTTTGCATGTTATCGTTAACATCATGCATGCTGGCTTTTAATAAACTATCTCTGTATGCAGTGTCGGTTTTTAAACGGGCTTCTATCTTTTCAATTGCAGGAATGTACCAGAAATCTTTGTTTGATTTTAATGTCTTTACATCTTCATCTATTAAATGCCTTTCTGCAATTTTTGTTTTTACAAATGGTTGGTAAAAATTATCCTTCCAGTTAAAAAAATATTGAGACGTATCATAAATATGTTTTACAGTTGTATCAGCAAATACATCAGCAGCATCAGGCGCTGTTAATGAATCAATTTTTGAAAAGCTTACAGTATCTACAGCAGTTGTATCCTTTTGTGCATCAGCATCAAAATAAAAACAACACATCAATATAAAATAAGCCGCAAGCTGTTGTGTAATAAAACTGCGGTAAAATTTATATAAGCGCATTGGTTGAATAAGCAGGGTTTAATTTCCTTTTTAAGTGAAGCGGATACACAACAAAGTAGCCAAGCACTATAACAAGCGAAAGTAAAATGATAAGCAGCTTTAACCACACGGGCATATCAGCATGGCGCGTAACAAAGCTTTCAAAAAAAGCAGCAATGAGCAGCATAGGCACATTTGCCATTGCTATGATGAGGCCTTCTTTTGCACCTTGCTTTAAAGCATCAATGCGTTTTGTAGTGCCGGGAAAAAGCCAGCTTTTGGCAAGCACAATACCTGAAGTTGCGGCAACTACAAATGTTGAAAGTTCAATAGTGCCATGTATTAAAATGGTAAGCAAACTGTTCTCTAATAAACCATTATTATAAAACATGTATTCAAATGCACCAACCATAACTGAGTTATACATAAGGTTATTAATGGTTGTAATGGCTAAAAAAATACCACCACCAAATTCGCGCAGCGAAATAACAAGGTTGTTTATGAAAATATAAATGAAAGAAAGAAATGAATTGCCATAACCATACACACCAAACGGATGGCCTTCTTTTATATTCTGCAACGTCATATCCACATAACTATCACCAAGCAGCTGCCGCACAAACGTTTCATCATTCTTAGCTGAAAAAAAACCAATGCTTACAAACAGTATAAACAAACAAAATGTAATAAGCAAAACACGATGATGCTTTGCAATAATCAAAGGCAATGTGAACTTGAAGAAGCTAACAATGCGGTTACTTTTTTCTTTTTTGTTTTGATAGATGGCAAGATACTTTTGTGAAGCAGCTGCATTTAAATACTGTGTTGTTTTACTTACAGGATAAAATGTTTTACTGTAGCCAAGATCTTCTGCAAGCTGGATGAATTCTCTTGCCATTTCATCCGGATGATTGCTTGGCGAATCCTGAATTTGTTGCCAGCGTTGCCTGTTGCGTTTTATGAATAAAGCTTCTCTCAATTGTGTTGGCTGTTAATTTATTCATCAACTGTTTCACTCACATAAGCGCTTACAGGTTCGCAGGTGCAAACAAGGTTCCTGTCACCATACGTATTGTTTACTCTTGCAACAGCAGGCCAGAACTTATTTTGCGTAACATAATATAAAGGAAACGCCGCTTCTTTTCTTGTATAAGAAT
>CAZZXW010000157.1:0-4711 GCA_964658095.1 uncultured Parafilimonas sp.
TAATTGCAATGTATCAACCTACCAGTAAGGTAATGCTTTCAGACAATTTTTAAACCAAAGAAAAAAGCGTTATTTAAACATTGCGCTTATTACTATCTTGTGTTCAGATGAACAGTAATGTTATTGTAAATGAAATTACCAATACTATCATTAAAGAAATCCCTTCGTTAAAAGATAAAATTGTTATTTGTACTTATGGAAATGAAGATAAGCCGAGTAAATTAGGGTATAAGTTTCTGACAAATATTGAAATTAATATTAAAAAGAAAGCCATAGGAATTTTGGTTATCAAGGCAAGTCAATTGGAAATAAGTATTATAACGGAGTCTCAATAAAAGTAACCAGAACGCAACTTTAAACGTACGTTCTGTTATTATAAGTGTTTTAATAAGAGGCAATGGCGGATACTTAAAATAAATTTGCAAGCCAGCTTTCTAATTTTACATAAAAAATAATATTTTGATTTATAATTGACTTATAACATAAGCGGTAAATATGTCAAAATCAGAAATATTTGAAACACTTAAAGCAAATGCATTGAACGATTATATCAGCTATATAAGTGCTATAGAAAAATTTTCTTATAGCGATATAAACGATTTAAGCAAGCGGCTCACTTTCCTGGATAGTTATAATAAGGCTGTTTCCAGCAATGTTGCTTTTAGATATTTTATAAACACAAATAGCAAAATTATTAAGAAGAAAGATGATGAAACCTAACATCAGTTATCTTTAAATAGTTTGTGTACCGGTTTAAAAGTAATAAACAGGTAGTTTGCATCACGCAAAGCGTCATAATAATTTAAAAGATAGAAAGCACAGTATGAATGAAGATTTAACTTTTGCGCCGTTAACTGCACTAATTAATTCACATGTTTTTGCTTTGAAGCATTCAAGTTTAAAGTTGATTCACTGTATAGGAATATTCCGCGTCTCTTTTACACTTGACCTAAACTGAAAGACAGAGAAGAATTGAGAGAAGCAATGTTCAGCTAACTTTAAGTGAATACGTTAAGCATAAACGCTGCATGTTCCTGCATGGTTTTTTCAAGACATAAAGCCCTTTCCTCAACTGAATGCCCGTGCTTAATAAATATAAATTTCAGCTTGCTGCAAATCTTATGATAGGTTTCATTATCTGTATAATAAGCAAGTACAGATGTATCCCAGGCACCGTCCTCGTAATTTATAATTACCTTTTCACAGGCATTCTATTTATCAACATACATAACTACTAATATTGAATCATTAACCTGCTTAAAATTATAAATCAGGCAAATGTTATAAGTGTACTCATTACGCAAAATTTTAAAACAGCACTCATACAATTTGTTTAACATACAGCATTGTTTCCTGATGTATTCTCACAAGATAAAAGAACATATAAGAAGCCGGTTCATAAAACGTATTTTTAAATTAAAGAAAGAAAGCCACCCTTTAACAGGTGGCCACCTATTGCTTGCACTTAGTATTGCCCCCTATGTATATTTAATAATTCCAGTGTTTTCACCGCGCTTTCAATGCAAGAAATGCTACACTTCGAAAACCATTCTGTTCTAATTGCAATAATTTATCAACTTGATTGTAATGCAAATCTTCGATCAAAAAAGCATCTACCTGTTCTGCCGCCGCTGCTCTTAAGCCGGCGTTTAATGCCTGGTAAGTATTTTGAACATTATGGCTAAAATTTGTTGTAGCTGCCTGGCTGTTGCTTTTCTTTACAGGCGTATTACCATCTTTTACAATTGCACGTGAAATGCTTACTGAATGAAGATAATTAAACGGATTAATTATGGGTAATGGCAACTTTTCCCATGTATAAAACAGCAATAAATGTAATGCCTGCGTAATGTTTATATTATTATTAGCTAAAGGCTTAATTTTTTGCCGCAGCAGCTTATCGTCTATGAATTTTATGTCACAGCATTTAATGCCGGATGTGTTTGAATAAAGATTTATAGTTTTTACTATCCGCTCTAATTTTTCAGAAGGAAGCCTATCGTTGCAATAGGGAATTTCTTGTTGGATTGATCTGTTTAATTGCACATTATTATTATAAAAGGTTTAGGATTGAATTTATTATCACTCAGTTTCAATTGTAATATTCAAACCTGAGTTTTTCGTTGTGTAAAATTTTATTTATACAGATGTTTAAAAACGCATTTGCATAATTCTCAAATGGATTTATAATGATGCCTTTGATTTCATACTTATCGCATTTAATGGCATATAGAACATGATGTTCGTTTGAAGATTCGGCTTCTAAACTATGAACTTCTATAATCTCAAATTCTTCAAAACCGATGTTATAATCGGCACATACAATGCACTCTTTTTTTATCTTAAAAAAATGACTAAAGCCACGTGTTTGTAAATCAGATAATACTACACTTGTGATTAATGAATTAAATACACCATAAACTTGTTCATTACTATAGTCAGATTTTTTTATTGCGGCATTCATATTAAAAAGTAAAGGTTGTGCCTGGAAAGGAACAACCTTGTGTATTTTTCATCAGGTTACCAGGCCAAAATCTACTTATGCAAAATTGTATTTGTTTGGCTTGTAATTGTTACAGAATTCATTACATAAGTTACATGATTTACGGATTAATTAGTTATATAGCTTGTAAGAATATCTTACTTCTAATATAATTAACATCGTAAAGAAGTTAGCTTATTTTGCTTCATAGTATCTTCAACTCAGCATAAGCAGACGAATGAAAATATTTATAAGAAATATGGTAAGCCTTCGTTGCAGAATGCTGGTGAAAGCGGAATTGGATAAGCTGCAAATAGCTTATAAAATTGTTGACTTAGGCGAAGCAGATTTAGAAGAGCCACTGTCAAAACAACAACATGATCAGCTAAAAGATCTTTTAGCCAAATCAGGGCTTGAATTAATGGATGATAAAAAAGCGATGCTGGTAGAAAAAATAAAAAATGTGATCATTGAAATGGTACACTACGCAGATGAATTACCGGCAACAACTTTTTCTGATTATATAAGTGAAAAGCTCAATCATAATTACACTTATCTCTCCAACCTTTTTTCAGAAGTAAAAGGCATTACCATTGAGCATTATATTATTGTGCATAAAATTGAAAAGGTAAAAGAGTTGATCATTTATGATGAATTAAACCTTACGGAGATTGCTTTCAGGATGGATTACAGCAGTGTGGCGCATCTTTCAAATCAATTTAAAAAAATAACAGGCCTAACACCGTCTTTTTTTAAAAAGCTTAAAGATAAAAGACGTTCTTCTCTTGAAGATATGTGAATGATATAACTATTATTATTATTTATGTAACAATAATGAGTTTATTCTACCGATCTTACACGGATGAAAAAAGACAATACAGGCAGTAAGAACAGAAATAACGAGGTAGCTGAATTAGAAAAATCACTGCCCTGCATTATTGTTGAAATAATAGAATATGTGCCAAATGCGGTAGTAAGCAAAACCATTATAAAAAAAACAACCGGGAATATTACAGCGATGTCTTTTGCTGAAGGTGAAGAACTAGGAGAAAAAATCATACCTTTTGATACTTTCATCCAGGTAATTGATGGCAATGCAGAAGTAACCATTGATGCAACAATACACCAGCTTACATTAGGCTATGGCATAATAATACCTGCCCATTCGCCGCATTGCTTTAACGCACACGAACGCTTTAAAATGATTTCCACTGTTATAAAAAGCGGTTATGAAGATTAGTTTTTCTTGGATTCAGCAAGTCTTTAGCTGAATTTGTGAAGTAATTTTTATGTAAGTCTAACCTATCATCATTTGTAAAAAATTGTCTCTTTTTCGCATGTCTCTTCAAACACAAGAAGCGCAGGCAGGCACGTTGCAAAAAAAAGCAACCGGAATAAATTTTACCGTAAAAACTACCGTTATATTGCTTTAATTCCGGTTATGAATAGTGAATCATCAATGCCAGGTAGCTGTCTTAATTGTGGAAGGCCCGTTATAGAAAACTATTGCAGCAATTGCGGGCAAAGCACTGAAGAACATACCATCAATCTTCACTTTTTATGGCATGACGTTCTGCATGGGCTTTTTCATTTTGATAAAGGCATATTGTTTACCATAAAAGAATTATTTACAAGGCCGGGGCACTCCATCAGGGAATACATCCAGGGCAAACGTGTGCAGCATTTTAAACCTGTTTCCCTGGTATTGATCCTGGCTACAGTGTATGGATTTTTATTTCATTACTTCCATATAAATATGCTGGTTAATTCCATTTCACTTTCTGGTTCAGGTAAAGACTTTATTGCGGCACAAAACAAACTTAGAAGCCTGAACGATTGGGTGATTGAACATTATGAAATTATTGCGCTCATTCAACTGCCGGTATACTCGTTTGGAACATACCTGGCGTTTAGAAAAAGTGGTTATAACTTTTCAGAGCATCTTGTATTAAATGCTTTTTTAACGGCGCAAAGGCTGGTGTTGCACATTGTTGCATTTCCGTTATATTATCTTTACAACGAAACAACTGTATTAAGAAAAATTGACGCCTGTACTGATGTTATTGGATATGCACTATTAGTATGGTCACTGATCCAGTTTTTTTACAATAGAAAAAAGTTAGTAACCTTCTTTAAAGCCCTGTTAAGCTTACTTATATTTTTTATCAGCTGGCTGCTTTTATCACTTATCGTGGTACTTCAGATTATACATGCATAGCAGCCTTGCTC
>CAZZXW010000157.1:4811-7317 GCA_964658095.1 uncultured Parafilimonas sp.
AAGTTTTTGTTGCTACCATAAATAATTCATGAAGCGATTATATTGGCACAAGTACGCTGTGCTCATTGGCTGCGCTGCATACTTGCGGCAGACAGGGAACCAGTGCAGATGTTATCACAAACCCCGCTGCGAATAAAAGTTTATAACTCCTGCAGTAACGCTTCTGTTTTACTTAATGTGTTTTTATAAAACCTGGTAACAAATTTTGAGAAGAAGAGTAAAAATATATAGCCAATGCAAAAAGAAAAGGTCCAGAAATATTTGCTGCGTGTAATATCATTGCCCGTAAAAAACTTTGCTAACAAAATAACTACTGTAACTAATAACAGGTAACTCAGTGCTATGTTTATTTTCTGAAGTTTATAGAACTTTAATTTTCGGGTGGCAAACTGTTTAAGTGCCTCCGTATAAGGCCTGTTTAAGTCTCCTGCGTTTAGTTGCCGCAAGCTTAAAGAACTAAGTATTGAAAGCGTTACCAATATTGCCATTGATAAAACACCTGTGCCCTGCAAAAAAGCTGTATCCAGCTTATAAAAGTTTATACCAATATAAACAACAGTGGCCAGGCAAACAGCGCTGCCCATAATTTCCGGGTAAGTTATTTTTTTAATCTTTGATTTGAATTTCTTCTGTGTCATTTGATCAATAATTTCAGATGTGCAATATTGTTCGGTATTAATGTTTGAACTGTTCCATGTGTTTTTTAAATCATCTAATTCCATAACTATATTTTTTTATTTATTTGTTGTTTAAGTTTATTTTTTATCCTCATAAGTTTGGTTGCCACATTGGTTTTAGAAAGCCCTGTGATTTCTGCAATTTCATCATAGCTTTTATTCTCCAGGTATAATAGTATAATCCCTTTGTCAAGCAGGTTTAAGTTTTCAATCTGCTGCCTGAAAACGCTCCATCTTTCTTCCTGTTCATTGTTACTGTTTTCATGATGTTCAATATGCTCACTGACAGGAACAGTAATTATTTTTTCTTTTGATCGTTTAAGCTGAAGTATGGAAACATTCAATGCAACCCTGTATATCCAGGTGCCTATTTTAGATTTATCACTATACGTTTCAAACGATTTCCAAAGCTGGTATAAAATCTCCTGAACGAGATCCTGCCGGTCGTGCACATTGTTTGTATAAGCTGTTGCGAGTTTGCAGATAAACCCTTCATTCTGTTTTATTGCTGCAAGAAATTTTTCTTTTTTGTTCACAACACGTTATTACCGGTGCTTTATTAGTGTGCAACATTGAAGAAAAATCACAGTTGAAGAAAATTTTATTTGAAACAACCCTTGAATGCAAATTTGAGATTTGCTTACGATTTAACGTAGCCTGGAGCTACGCCAAACATTTAAAGATCCTACGCCGGGCCTGGGAATGCCTTTATTGGATAAGCAAAAAACTTTTTACGCTTTGTTGCATTTGCGGCATGTATTATTTTAGTACAACCAATTAAATTAACTGTATATCATTATCCTGTTTTTAAACCTTTAAATATGCCTGCCAAAAAGCAACCTGCAGCCAAACGTATTGCTGCGCGCAAACAAAAGAAAACCAATAAGAAGCCTGCTGCCAAACAAAAAAAACAACAGCTTAAAACCAAATTAGAAGACTGGGCTGATAAACAAGTAATACTAACAGCACTTGATATAAAAGATGGCTCGCTAAAGAACATGCGCCGGCGTAATATAATTGCTTACAGTAAATTGACTGGTAAGTATTACTACTACAAACCTTCTTTTGTTAAGCTGCTGGAAGCGAATATGAAGGGAACGTTGTGAGTTGGGTACTTGTACAAATGCAATGCGTTTTATTATTCGGACTGTTGCAAATATTCAGGGGAAAGCATCACACCGTTTCCTTGCTTGTGCCACACCCAATTTGAGACACGCCATCCTTCTTTTGTTTTAAGCAACTGTAAACTGATGATACCTCTTTCTGCAACTGTATCTTTTGTGTTTACATATAATTTATAAGAGCCGAAATTTGAGGCAATTCTTCCAAATTCGTTTGTTTTGGTATGCACACTTTCAGCATCAAAAGATTCAATGCCATTACTAATCATCAACCTTTTAAAACCACCCAGGAACTGGTCAAGATTTTCAACTACTGCTGAATCATTATCATCAAAATGTGTAAAGGTAGCCTGCCCGGTAAAAGGCAGCTTAGCTGAATCAATATTAAAATTAACGCCGTGCCTGTAAGTTAATGCAGCATAAGCGTTGTGTACGGCTTGCCGAATTTCGGCATCTTCACTTGCATGATTATTGGCAGAGTCAACCGGACTATCAGCTACAGCATTATTCTTCTTTGCATGAAAGTCATTGCAGCTTAATACAATAGCTGCTAAAAGAATAGTGGCAATCATTCTCATAAGTTAAGTTTATTTATTTGCTAATGTATTAGCAAATCTTTGATTCAAAATACGCTTATTGAAATTTTCGATAAATTCATGAGATAAATCTTAATATCAATTTATTACTCTTGTAAACTTCCATTGGGTT
>CAZZXW010000158.1:0-7316 GCA_964658095.1 uncultured Parafilimonas sp.
ATGCCGTTTAAAGCCATTAAGAAACCTATGAACACTTCATTAAATTTCCATTGTGTTTTAAAGAACACAGGTTGTATAGTAAACAACTGAAAGAAGCAGGATGCAAAAAAGAATGTAATGATTATAAAGAGCACATAATACTTGTCAAGATATGCTTTCTTCTTTTTTGTTTTTATTATTTCAACAGATTTTGCTTTACCGAATGGCAACAAATTAAGTAACAATATAGCAGCAACAATATTGGTGCAGCCATCAACCCAAAATAAAGAATGATAATTTATAGATGCAAGTATGCCGCCTAATGTTCCACCCACTGCCCAACCAAGATTTATCGCAAGCCTGTTAAGTGAGAATGAACGTGTTTTATTATCATCCCTGCTGTAAAATGCAACTGCGGCAGCGTTAGCAGGGCGAAACGATTCATTACAAAAGCTTAGAATAAAAGTGCCTATGCAAAGTGTTTGATATGTTTTTAAAAAACCAACAATTATAAACATTAGTCCGCCAAGAATTAACGAAATAACTTGTTGCGTATAAAAGCCAAATTTATCTGTACTGTATCCGCCGATGTATGCACCTACTATTGCACCCGCACCAAACAATGCCATAACAATTCCGGCTTGCGGGAGTGTAAAATGCAATTGCTGCGTGCAATAAATGGTCATGAAAGGAATAACCATTGTGCCGCTTCTGTTTACCAGCATTACAAGCGAAAGCAGCCAGGTGTTTTTTGTTAATCCTGTAAACGCATTTTTATAAAGTGATGTGGCAGCAGAAAGCATATTGCGAATGTAAGATAACCAGCCATCAACGTAGTTCCGCAAATATGTATGATTTGCCACTAATAAAAATTTACAGAAGATTTAATCATGTTTTTATTAAGCAGCACATTTTTTGTTAACCTTTGGTTTCATTTAAAAAATTATTTATGAAAAAAGTCTTATCATTTATTTTAGTTTCAGGTATCCTGTTATCAGCCAGTCAGCTAAATGCCCAGGATTCTTCTATGAGCACTGGCATGAAGAAAGATACCATGCCTGGTAATATGATGATGAACGATACCATGCATAACAGCATGATGAATGATACTACAAAAAAACAGGAAGATAAAACCAAGCGTCCAAGCCCGCCGGCAGATGCAATGGTTACAACATCTAAAGGTGTTATGATTGATATTAATTACAGCCAGCCATCAGTTAAAGGCAGAGAAATTGGAAAGACAGTTGAACCACATAAAGATTCAGTTTGGCGCACAGGTGCTAATGAAGCAACCGTATTTACAGTTGACAAAGATGTTACTATAAATGGCAAACCATTAAGCGCCGGCAAGTATGGTTTTTTTACAATCTGGAAAGGTGATAGCTGGACGATTATCTTTAATAAAACATGGGATCAATGGGGTGCTTTTAATTACAAAGCTGCAGACGATGTGTTACGTGTAGATGTAAAGAATGTTAAGCCTGCAACTATGAGCGAAAAAATGACTTTTACAGTTGATCAATCTGGAAAGGTATCATTGGCCTGGGGCAATGTAGGATTTAATTTTATCGTGAAATAATATTAGCAGTAGCTAAATGAAAAAGCCTTTGAAATTCAAAGGCTTTTTTCATGAATTACTTATTCAGTTTCTGCTTCAGGTTTTCGTCAAGTGCATCTAAAAATTCTTCGGTATATAAATAATCTTTGCCGTGTTCTACTTTTGGTTTAATGGTGATGGCAAGGTCTTTTGTCATTTTACCACTTTCAACGGTTTCAATACAAACCTGCTCTAATGTATGGCAGAAATCAATTAATGGCTGGTTGTTATCAAGCTTGCCACGAAACTCCAAACCACGTGTCCATGCAAAAATGCTTGCAATAGGATTGGTTGATGTGGGTTTGCCTTTTTGATGTTCACGGTAATGCCTTGTAACCGTTCCATGCGCTGCTTCAGCTTCCATTATTTTGCCATCAGGCGTAACTAATGTTGATGTCATCAAACCCAGGCTGCCAAAGCCTTGCGCAACAGTATCGCTTTGCACATCACCATCATAATTTTTACATGCCCACACAAAATTGCCATGCCATTTTAATGCACTGGCAACCATATCATCAATTAAGCGATGCTCATAACTTATATCCAATTCATCAAATTTTTCTTTGAATTCATTTTGATATATTTCTTCAAAAATATCTTTAAACCTGCCGTCATATTTTTTAAGAATGGTATTTTTTGTTGAAAGATATAAAGGCCATTGCTTCATGATTGCCTGGTTAAAACAAGCCCGTGCAAAACCTTTGATGCTTTCATCGGTGTTATACATAGCTAATGCAACACCATCACCTTTAAAATTATATACTTCATGCTCAATTACATTACCATCTTCACCTTCAAATTTTATGGTGAGTTTTCCTTTGCCTTTTGTTAGAAAATCAGTTGCACGATATTGATCACCAAATGCATGACGGCCAATACAAATCGGTGCCGTCCAGTTTGGCACTAAACGCGGCACATTATCACAAACAATGGGCTCACGAAAAACAGTTCCATCTAAAATATTCCTGATGGTTCCGTTTGGGCTTTTCCACATTTGCTTCAGGTTAAACTCTTTTACACGTGCTTCATCAGGCGTTATTGTTGCGCATTTAACACCGACTCCATATTGCTTTATTGCGTTCGCCGCATCAATGGTAACCTGGTCATTGGTTTCGTCACGATATTCAACACCAAGGTCATAATATTTAAGATCCACGTCAATGTATGGAAGTATCAATTTGTCTTTAATAAATTTCCAGATGATACGGGTCATTTCATCACCATCCAGTTCAACAACCGGATTAATTACTTTAATTTTTTCAGGCATAACAATTTTTTAGCGCAGCAAAAATAGCTCTTTGAATAATTACACGTCAGATGATTTAAACACATCTTAAACATACTTTAAAACATTTAAGAATTGTTTATCGTATATCAAAATAATGCGTTTAAAAAATTTATTTTATATGATGTTATTAATACAGGGTTTTTTATTTTGTACGCTGATGAGTTGCAATAAAACTGATCAAACCTTTAATAGTAATAATATGGATTCAATTCCCGTTATAGATACCGTTCCAGGTGCAAAACAATATACATGGCTTGCTTTGGGAGATTCTTATACAATCGGTCAATCTGTAAATGCTGATGAACGTTTTCCGGCGCAAACAATTTCGTTATTAAATAATAGCTTTCAATTTCAACAACCGAAGTATATAGCAACAACCGGCTGGACGACACAGGATTTATTAGATGCCATTGCGCAACAAAATTTACAAACCAGTTTTGAGGTGGTAAGTTTATTAATTGGCGTGAATGATCAATATCAAAACAGGGATACAACAGGTTATCGCGAAAAATTTACTTTGTGTTTGCAAAAAGCAATTGCTTTAACCGGCAACAATATTAATCATGTGTTTGTAGTATCAATACCTGATTACAGTGTTACACCCTTTGCCGCAAACGATGATACCGCATTGATAAGAAAACAGATTGATGCATTTAATGCCATTAATAAAGAAGTGACTTTATCATATAAAATTTCTTATACCGATATTACGCCACTTACACGTGAAGCAAAAACAGATAGCACTTTAATCGCAAACGATGGATTGCATCCATCCGGAAAAGAATATGCAAATTGGGCGGCGTTGCTGGCACCTGAGATTGTGCAGGCGCTGAAATAAATTACAAGTTAACTTAGTTAATTGTACCTAATTCTTTTTAGATATTCGCCTGAACAGAATAAAATAATGACTCAGTTACTTAAGAAGTTTAAACCATACTTATTATTATTTATCGTTTTATTGCTTGCTTATCTGCCTTTAACAACACTTCATTTTGGGATGAAGAATGACGCTTTCAGTGATAACTTCCCTGATAAATACTTTTTAAGCCAGGCACTGCATTCAGGAATATTTCCACTTTGGAATCCTTACATGAACTTCGGTTTTCCTATCTATGCTGATCCTGGTTTTGCTTTTTGGAATCCAATAACATGGTTGTTTGCAATAATTGGTTACTCTGCTTACACTTTAACCATTGAACTATTGTTATACATTTATTTAGCCGGCATTTTTATGTTCCAGTTAGGTAAATGGCTTCAATTTTCATTACCTGTTGCGTTTGCAGTTGCCTGTATGTATATGTGTTCAGGCTTTTTTGTTGGCAGCATACAATACATCAATTTTATTACAGCGGCAGCATTTTTACCATTGCTTATACAAAGCTTTTTACAACTTGTATTTCATCCTAAATTATACACTGCAGCATTGTTTACTTTAAGCTTTACACTGGTAGCCATAGGTGGCCATCCCGCCATACCTTTTGGAACTGTTTATATGCTTGTAGTATTATTTATTTCTATTTTTTTTTTACAACGATATCAGTTTAAAAATTTAAAAAGATTTATTTTCTTCTTGCTGATAAGTATTGGTTTGTTTCTTTTATTGGCTTCACCTGCACTATACAGCTATACTTCAATATGGAAATATTTTGGACGAAACATGCCACAACAAAATTTTGAAAAAACAAATATTGGGTTTAGCGTTTCCTCGCTTATTTCATTTTTATTTCCTTTTTCAACAACCGCGGTCACATCGTTTTTTAATAATGATGTCGCTATGCGGAATGCCTATTTTTCAGTATTTGGTTTAGCCGGAATTTTTTTCGGAATAAAAACAAAGTACAAATTAGTGTATTGCTTTTTAATAACCGCTTTTATAATGTTTATACTAAGTTTGGGAGGAAGTTTCAAAGAAACCATTTATCAGTATTTACCGCTTTTAAAATATGTAAGAACAAACGGAGAATATAGAGTGTTTTTCATTCTGCCTTTGTGTTTGATCAGTGGATTTGGTTTACAAAAAATTTTAAATGATGAACTGGCTATTAAAAAAGTTGCAAAGTATTTTATTGCTGTTTGTTTGCTGATTATAATGTCCATTATCATTTTTTATAAAGCTGAAATACAAGATTTCTTTAATCAATTATCTATTAAAAATTTTACCGCCTTAGTAAGAAATTTTCTCAACAATTTAAGTTTTTATGTTGCATTTGTTATTAGTTTAATGATAGCTATAATAATTTGTGTTCCTATTGCTTTTTCCAAAAAACTAACTTATAAAACTATTTTATCAATATTACTTTTTGACCTAATCGTCAATACAATCTTATATTTACCTGTTACAGGAGTTGGTACAATAACCGTATCGCAAATTCAATCGTTCTATAACTCAAATCCTGAAGGAATTCCAATTCCTGAATTAGTTCAAATAAATAAAATAGATACTTTAGATTTTAAAACAACAGGACTTGTTGGAGACATTACTTATTATAATAAGAAAATAGGCACAACAAAACTTACTGATTATCCTTCTTATTTTGCTGCTACAGATTCATTATTTAAATCAACTGAAAAAAAATTTATTTTAAGCAAGCCTTATGTGTTTTTATTATCCGGCCATAAAGATATTCACGTTAGAAAATTTACGCCGCAATACATTGTTGCAGATATACAAAGTGATAGAAATGATACTTTGTGTTTACTTCAAAATAATTTTAAATGCTGGAAGGCTTTAGATAATAATACACCTGTTAATTTGAACAAAGCATTCATATGTTTTATGTCGGTACCAGTGCATAAAGGTTTTAATGAAATAAAATTTATTTATACGGATACTAATCTTAAATATTTGTTTGCATTAAGCTTACTTACCTTAACTTTTATCGTTGTCATATTACTTATCAACAGGTATGGATTTCAGGCTTCCACAACTTCTGTATTACTTAAATAATCATGTAATGGTTTATCTAAAAACGGTATAAAAAAGCAATCAATAATTGTTATACGAATTAGGCTTCTGATAATAATTTGCCAGAAAGCCGGGTTGCCATTTTTTTTATCTACTACTTTACTTATTGACAGCCATTTGCCTGGTGTTCTTTTAAATATTCCTTCGAAAAAAGTATAGTAAATAAATATCATCCCAAAGAAAAAAATATAAAATGGAATGAAAGTATATTCCCAGTACATCACATAAAAAATCCACCAGTTATATAAGCCATAAGCAATACCAAAAATGAGTAAAGTATCAATAATGAAATTAAGCGTACGTGTACCAAAACCAGCTTTGTTCATGCTGCAAGTTTACCGCATCAAATACATCTTACCATAACCTTTATTAAAATACTTATCTGTATTCACTTCAAAGCCATCCTGACCGTATGTTGGAAATTTATCAAGCGATTTACCATTCAAATTTGTAAGCACACGATAAATATAAACACCATTGGCAACCTTGTCTCCGTATTGGTCTGTACCATCCCATTTATAATCCGTAATATTTCTGCCGATGTGTAGCGGGCCTAATTCTTCTTTTGTAATTTCTCTTACAATTTTACCGGTAATAGTTAATATCTGTATGCGAATGTTTTGCGGTACCTGGCTACCTGTTACTGTAAACACAAATGCAGTTGATGTGGTAAACGGGTTTGGATAATTAAACATGTTTGTTATCATTGGCTTGTTATACACTTCAAATGAAACCGTATAATCTACATTGCCTGCAGTATTGCCGGTTTTATCTTTTCCATGCACAATTAATTGATAGGTGCCATCATCAGTTAAGTAAGGCGTAAAGTCAACAGAAGCTGTATTGTTTGCGCCAGATGTTGCTGCAGTAAATATCAATGTATCTGTATTAAAATAAAATGGCCGTAAAGTACCATCCGGGTAACGCAGCTGCACACTCATCAGTGATGTATCATTCAACAATAGAAAATCTGATTCGTCTTTCATCTTAATGAGTACATGTGGTTTAGCAGCAACAATATCATTGTTTAAAATGTGTACACCATCAAACGTTACATCAAGCACTGGCTTGTATGTATCTGCATTGACAGAAAGATTGCGGTACATGAAATTGTTAAAGTGCGTTTGTTCTGGCTGATGATTGTTCAGCGGATTTACATCAAGATATAAATTATTTAAACCACTTAATGATGTTGTTGCAATGTTGCTTCGTATTATAGCCGTATCGCCGGCATTCAGTGCTTTTAGTTTTTTTATAATGATGTTGCTGGTATTATTACTTGCATCAGTAATTGTAAGATTAACAGCAATGCTGTCTGTAAACGGAACTTCGCTTACATTTTTAAATGCGATGGCTAAACTATCTGTTTGTCCAAGTGAGACGGAATCTTTAAAGTTGTAAGCAAGGTTTGGCGCCAGTGCACCTTCGGGAACAGGATCATACAAAATACGCCACCAGCGCAATTGGTAAGGCGTAAGATTGATGCT
>CAZZXW010000159.1:0-7298 GCA_964658095.1 uncultured Parafilimonas sp.
ATTCCATCCAAACGGCAGGCTCTCATTCAATGCAGCTTTTGCTTCATTTATATTATCAAGCCCTGTTTGTATGGTTGCCTGTAATTGTTTGGCGGTTGAATCATTTCCTTTTTGCAACGAAGCAATCTTTTGATTGAATACTTGTGTGCTATCATTTGCGGTTTTGTATGCCTGTGCCGCAACTTCTGCTCTTGCTGTTGGGTTACTATATAAATACTGCGCAATATTTATGCTATCTGCATTCATTAATAATACTAATACCGTTGCAATTATTAATGTGAACGGCCGCGAGAATCTTCTTTTTAAATCACCGGTAATGCGTTGCATTGAAGTATCATACCACGTCTCAATTTTTGAACGGAATATATCAAGGTCACCTGTTGTTTTACTGCTTACCTGTTTATATTTATCTTTCGCTTCAAAAGCATATGTAAGCAATACTCTTTTTAATTCTAAAGAAAGAATATTTGTTTGTTCGATTTTAATGATGAATGTGTTGAGATCATTTGCAATACTGTTTGGCTGTGCAGGATCGAACGTAAGTTTTTCAAGCAATGCAGAAGTAAAATTTTTCGAATCAATATAAGAAGGTGATTTGCCTTTGCCTGAAAGCGCCGTTACAGAACAATGATCCATTATAGCCTGGCCAAGCGGCATAGTGTTTTTACCAACCTGAACCTGCTGATCAAATATTTTATATAGCCATTCCCCCAACAATTTTGATCTTGCATTAAGCCCTGTAAGTATCATTTCTACAATAGAACTGCTAATGATGCTTAGCAGGAAATAAAGGAATATCATTCCTGCTACCAGATCAATGATAGGAAATCCGCTCATAAAAATTTATTACTTCTGTTTAAGCAGCCTTTTAAATTTATTTATTATCTGTGCTTGCCTTAAGCTGCGCATCAATAGTCTGGCTTTTTGCTGCACTGCCTGCAGAAGAACCAAAGTAATATCCATATACCTGTGTAAGCAATGCGCTTAATACACCAAGAATATACATTACAATTTGTTTTTTGCCTTCATCATTGTCTAACTGTTTTGTAAAAACGAGGATGTAAAACATGGCAAAACAAAGTACAGTGCCAGCAATAGCCAGGTAAGAAGAAATGTTTTTCCCTAATTTACTTGCAGTGGGGCTTTGTGACAATACTTCTTCGCGGTTGCGGGCACTGGCAGTATCCTGATACATTAGCTGTCTCTCTTCAATGGAAAGCTTTTGCAAATCAATCTGGTAATCCATTTCTGCTTTTTGCATTTCATTATCCAGCTGCATTTTTTCAGCTTTGGTTGTTATCACTTTATCTAAAGTGTTACCAACGGAATCAACCAGTTTAGATGCTCCGCCTGAAAACAGGTCTGTTATAAAACTCATGATAATTTTTTTTAAGATTAGTAATGATTAGTTATCACCCAATGCTCTGCGTATCCATCCATAAAAATATTTCTGGCTGGCCGGGCGGCTCTTTACAATTTTTATATACCGTGCAATTTTAGCAAGTGTAAAATAAGCTATGAATTGATCTGCATCTGTTTTATTGATGGCAGTTACAGAGTCCGGGCCCATTACGCCATCCTCATCAGCGCCGGTAACTTTTTGCGCTAAAATTACACTGGTGCCTACGCCTGCATTAACACCAAAATCAAAAATAGAATTTGCAACACGTTGTTCAGTTATATCATCTCCTTTCACCCTGTCCCAATAATTTACTTTATAAAATTGTTCTATTTCTGCATTCAGTTCACTGTTGTTTGTAAGATTAGCAGGAAAATTAGGTTGTTTCTTTTGCAGGTCAATCAACGTCCAGCCAACCCAGTTGCTGTTCATGTTGCGGGCAACACCTTTGTACGTTTCGCCGCCGGGATCATTAGGATCACTGGAATAGCCACCTTCATTTTGCAAAACGAGTTGTAATGCCTGGTTAAAATCTGCCATGTTATTTATTTAACTGCCTACTCTTTAATTCCGTTTTCGGCTAACCGGATAATTATATTTAAATCTTTGTTTAATGAGGGTTGCACAAACCGGGACACACGTTGTTATAACCAGAAGATACTGTCGGTTTTTTTACAGGTATTGGAAACAATGCTTTACTACCTGAACAATTATTCAGCTAATAGAAGAAATATTTTTGAGTTGGCAAGTAATTAGTAAAAATAAATTTCTTAATACATCAATGTTTAAGAAATTTCAATGTTACTCAACAAATAAGTTAAACTGAATTGTAATTGAAAGCTAATAGCGGTTTAGAAAAATTTTTTACCTGTACTTTTGATTATACATGAAAACGCTTAAATTTTATTTCTGCTTTGTTGTTATAGTTTACATAAGCAGTTGCAATCTTCAGCAATATCCAACACCTGCAACACCATTAGAAAGTGGCCGTGAATTTATTGATGGCTGCTTGAAAGGTGACTTTAAAAAAGCATCTGCTTATATGATTGATGATGCCGAAAATGAAAAAGATTTATTGAAGATTAAAAGGGATTATGACTTAAAAAAAGATGATGATAAGCATGCTTACGCTACTTCATCCATTATTATAAATGAAGACGCAACAGTAAACGATACTACGCATATCATCAATTATAAAAATTCTTACGACCAGTTTGCACGCAAGGTTAAAGTGGTGCAACGCAATGGCAAATGGCTGGTGGATTTTAAATATACTTTCAACGGTAATCTTTAATAATGAAATCTGTTCTAATCGTTTTTGCAGGCAGTGGTTTTGGTGGTGTGTTGCGCTACATGGTTCAAAAAATATTTGTTGATGCTGGTTTTGTAAGTTTTCCTGCAGGCACGTTTACCGTAAACATTATTGGTTGTTTTTTAATTGGTTTATTTAATGCGATAGCAGATAAAAACAATGTCATGTCGCCTGATGCACGCATCGCATTAACCACAGGTTTTTGTGGCGGTTTTACCACCTTCAGCACTTTTGCAAATGAGAATATGAGCCTGTTGCGCAACGGTGATTACCTGTTGTTTTCAATCTATACAATACTAAGTGTGGCTATTGGAATTGCTGCTGTAGTATTTGGTTCTAACATGCTTAAATTTTTCTAAGTGCTTTGCGCATATCGGCTTTATAAATATCCGTTTTGAACTTTGATTATTAACTGTGCTGCTTTAAAATTAAATTTGTATGAATATAGTAATGATGTCAACTGTTTTACATCCATGGCATGGTGTTTCTTATGGTGAAAAAGCGCCGAGAATTGTTACGGCTGTAATAGAAATTCCGCAAGGCTCCCGTTGTAAATATGAAATTGATAAAGCGAGTGGCTTATTAAGATTGGACCGTGTTATTTATTCGTCTTTTTATTACCCGGTTAACTATGGTTTTATTCCGCAGACATATGGTGATGATAAAGATCCGCTTGATATTTTAGTGATCACATCATTGCCGGTGCAGGCATTAACGCTGATGGAAGCAAAGGTGATCGGCGTTATGCAAATGATTGATGCCGGCGATTCTGATGATAAAATAATTGCCGTTGCAAACAATGATCCGGGTGTAAACCATTATAACAATATTGAAGAATTACCAAAGCATTTTTTTGATGAATTGCGCCATTTTTTTGAAGAATATAAAACGCTTGAAAAGAAGGCCGTTAAGGTTGAAGAGTTTGGCGATAAAGCAAAAGCGCTTGATGTAATTACAGATGCCATTCATTTATACAAAGAAAAATTTATAGATAAACCATGAGCACTTACACACTTATAATTTTACTGCTGGTTGGCCTTGCTTCAGGCACATTAGCCGGACTGGTTGGTGTTGGCGGCGGCATTATTATTATCCCCGCACTGGTGTATTTTTTAGGGTTTAGTCAAAAAGAAGCACAAGGTACTTCACTTGGAATTTTACTATTGCCGGTAGGCATTCTTGCTGCAATTAATTATTATAAACAAGGCTTTATAGATATTAAAGTAGTGCTGATAATATCCGCTTCATTTATTATTGGCGGCTTTTTGGGCAGCAAGCTGGCATTATCCATTTCACAGGAAACGCTGCGCAAAGTTTTCGGTACGCTTTTATTGGTGTTGGCAATTAAAATGCTCTTTATTGATAAATAATTTTGCAGCGATTATTCAAAACTTATTTTTGTAAAAACAACAGCAATGCAACGCAAGTCTACAAGATATTACTGGATGCAGTTTTTATTATGGATTGGAATAGAAGTACTGCTCGTAGTTTTTTACCCGCAATTATTATGGATGGCTTTTCCCGGCATTGTAACCAACTTTGCTTTAGGCATGCAACTAATGTAAATTCTGGCAAGACTTATGCTTGGTTGTACTAAAACATTTTATGCAAAAGTTTCGTGTAGAATTAATTAAGTACGAAGTAAAATCTGTACAACCAACAGACCAGGAAATACCTTCAAACGATACATTTTTAGAAGAACAAACCGGCGATACTATTTGGGCAATCATTCATGCAGAAGATGAAAAAGCAGCTAAAGAAAAAGCTGAAAAACTTGCACATCATTTAAAAACAGGCTCACTTACCGACTAATTAATTTAAAGTTTATAACCACGCAAAAAGTCTTCAACCTTCATGCGTTTTTTGCCTTGCAGTTGTATATCTGTGCAATGTATAAAGCCATTAGCACACGCAAATTTTAAATAAGTTTTATTATCAGATTGAACATCTCCGTTGGCAAGTTGATGATTGATAATTTCTTTTTTGCTGAAATAGATTTTAAGCATGTTATCATGCAGATAGGTAAATGCAGTTGGATATGGTGATAAGCCGCGAATAAGGTTATAGATATCATCTGCATTTTTATTCCAGTCTATTTTACAGGTGTCAGTAAAAATTTTTGGTGCATGTTTTATAACCGTTGACTGTTGACCGTTCACTACTAACTGTTGTGATTGTTCAATAATTTTTCCATCTTCAATTTGCTCAATCGTTTGCACAATAAGTTTTGCGCCAAGTTCTTTCAACGCATCATGAAGTTCACCCGCTGTTTCATCACCATTAATTTCAATTTTTTCCTGTAATAATATATCGCCTGTATCAATTTCCTGTTGCAGCTTAAATGTGGTTATACCAGTTTCTTTTTCACCATTAATAATTGCCCAGTTAATTGGCGCAGCACCACGATATTGAGGCAATAAAGAAGCATGTACATTGATCGTTCCTAACGGCGGCATGTTCCATACAATTTCAGGCAACATGCGAAAAGCAACAACCACCTGAACATCTGCGTTCAATGCTTTCAGTTCATTTATAAATTCTTGGTTCTTTAATTTTTCAGGT
Organism: uncultured Parafilimonas sp.; assembly: GCA_964658095.1. Classification (GTDB taxonomy): domain Bacteria; phylum Bacteroidota; class Bacteroidia; order Chitinophagales; family Chitinophagaceae; genus Parafilimonas. The sequence continues at coordinate 5,274 of CAZZXW010000159.1, forward strand.
TGAAGAATTTTTAATCCATGTTCAGCCGCATATTTTTTTACAGCGCTTTCATTCAACTGCATGCCACGGCCAGCAGGTTTATCAGGCGCTGTTATTACGCCAACAATATTATAACCAGCATTCACCAATGCATCCAATGATGCAACAGCAAATTCAGGCGTGCCCATGAAAACAATTTTCGGTTTACCGTTAACTGTTGACCGATGACCGCTGCTCGATGATTGTTCACTGTTCACTTTTAACTGTTCACTATTCATTACTCAAAGTCTTTATACAGCAAATATTTCTTTCTTACTTTTTTAAAAGTATTAAGTGCAGGTTGCCAGCTTGCACGAATTTCATCTTCTGATCTCCCATCTTTTAGTTGCTGCATCAGCGTTGCATTGCCGGCAAGCTTATTAAAATAATAATCCGTTGCCTTATTTGTTTTTGGCTTGATGAAGAAGCTGTCTTTATCCGGATATAATTTATAGGCTTCGATCAAATATTGTAAATGAAGCTTGTTGTCTGTTGAAGAAGAAACACTGTCACTAACATTCCAGCCATAACAAATCTGGTTTACATACTTTGGTGACAACGCACCCTGTTTTGCAACAGGCACAAAAGCATACCTGTTTTTTGGTAAAGATGGTGCGCCAACTATTTCAAAAGGTTTATCACTGCCTCTGCCTTCACTTATGTTTGTACCTTCAAAAAAACAGGTAGAAGGATACCAGTAAATTGATTTCATATCAACAAGATTAGGCGAAGGTTTTACAGGTAATTGATACTTGCTCATATGATCATAATTCAAACACTTTATAACTAAAAAATGAAATGCAGTATCCGCAGAATTTTGTGCTGATGTTTTATAGTAATCATATTTTTTATTAGCTGCATCTGACGTTAGCCAATCTTCGCCGGCAATCATCATGGCATATTCACCCATCGTCATTCCATAAACAACCGGAACCGGTTGCATGCCGATAAAGCTTTTATAACTTGTATCCAGCACAGGCCCATCAACATAAAAACCATTCGGATTTGGACGATCTAAAATCATTAATGGCTTGCTGTTTTCAAAAGCCGCTTCCATAAAATATTGCAAAGAAGAAATGTAAGTATAAAAACGCACGCCAACATCCTGAATATCGAACAACAAAATATCAACATCATTAAGATCTTCAGCAGTTGGCTTTAACTTTTTTCCATATAAAGAAACAATAGGAATATGCGTTGCTGAATCAACATCATTTGTTGTTTGTGCACCTGCATCTGCATTGCCGCGAAACCCATGTTCAGGTGAAAATATTTTTACAATGTTTACGCCTTGTTTTACTAATGTATCAATCAAATTTGTTTTATCAATAACCGATGTTTGATTGGCAAATACACCAATGCGCTTGTCTTTCAATAATGGTACATACACATTCATTCGATATGCTGCAGGAATAATTTGTCTTGCTGTATCCTGCGTAAAACAATATTGAGCGATGCAAATAAGAAAAATAAAAGCGAACACTGATTTCATAAGATAAAATTATGTGTTGAAGTGCTAATGCTGAATTATAAAAATTTGAAGCAATATCAACAACTTTAAAAAATGATCAACAAGGCTTAAGAAGAAATGGTAATTAATCATAGTGTTTTAATTTCAAGTCTTTACTCCTGCATAATTATTTTATTAAAGCGTTATAATTAGTAACCAACATGAAAAATCCATGATTGCATTTCCTGAAACCACAAGCCTGCTTGAAAGCTCGGGTTTTTTTTATATTATCACAACCAACATGCAGGGCAGGTACAGTTATATTAACCCGCATTATGATGCAGTGTTTTCTAAAATTCATGGCAGCATTCTTAACCAGCCTTACCAGATAACGATGCATCCTGACGATGCAAAAATCTGTGAAGTGGTAGCGGCTAAATGTTTTGCTCATCCTGACAAAGTGTTTCCTGCAACCATACGCAAGCATGATGGGAAAGGCGGTTACATAATCACGCAATGGGAGTATAAGGCAATGTTTGATGAACAGAATAATCCTT
>CAZZXW010000160.1:0-7290 GCA_964658095.1 uncultured Parafilimonas sp.
CACAACCGCTAATGCAACACAACGTGCAAAAGAAATTGGTATTCGCAAAACAATGGGCAGTTCAAAAAAGCAATTGATATTCCAGTTTTTGGGCGAAACATTTTTCATCACGTTTATTGCAACAGTAATATCAATTAGTTTAACACCTTTGTTGTTTGATATATTCAAAAACTTTATTCCGCCCGGTTTAGATTTTAGTTTTATTCAGCAATTACCGGTTCTTTTATTTCTTATTGCCATCACAATTTTTGTAAGTTTTATTTCAGGAATTTATCCGGCATTAATATTATCAGGTTACAAGCCGGCACTTGTTTTAAAAAATCAGTCATTTATCAGCAAAGGCGAAACAAGGCATGCATGGATAAGAAAGGGATTAACAGTTTCACAATTTGTAATTGCACAATTTTTTGTAATTGCCACTATCATGGTCAGCAAGCAAATTAATTATTCGTTAAACGCTGATTTGGGCTTTAATAAAGATGGCATCATTACGTTTGATGCGCCACATGATACAGTTACTGCACACACACATCAACTCTTAAATAGTATCAATGCAATTCCCGGGGTAGAAATAGCAAGCTCCGGTTTTCTTTCTCCTGCTGATGAAGGTGTTGCTTTTACGAATGTGTCATATGCACCAAAGAAAGAAGTGCAGGCACAGATTCAATTCAGGTGGGGCAATCCTGAATACATTGATGTATATAAAATAAAATTACTGGCCGGCAGAAATGTGGCAGCAAGTGACACGTTTAAAGAGTTTTTAATAAACGATAAGTATGCAAAACTAGTGGGTTTTAAAAAACCTGCTGAGGCAGTTGGAAAGTATTTAACCTTTAACGGAAAACAAATGCCTGTTGTTGGAGTAATGCAGGATTTTCATGATCAGTCAACACATGCGCAGATATTTCCGCTTGTGTTTGCAGGTGGCAATGGTTCTACTTTTCATGTTCGTTTTAAAGCAACCGATGCTGGCGCTGCTGCATGGCATAATGTTATCATTAAAATTCAAGATGTATATAAGCAAATGTATCCTGCTGAGGATTTTAATTATACATTTTACGATGATACGATTGCAAAGATGTATGAACAGGAGCAGCAAACAGCAAGCCTGCTATCATGGGCAACAGGGCTTGCAATTTTTATCAGTTGTCTTGGCTTATTAGGTTTAGTTATGTACACCATCAACACACGTGTAAAAGAAATTGGTATTCGAAAAATATTGGGCGCATCGGTAACAAATATTGTATCAATCTTATCAACAGACTTTATAAAACTCGTTTGTATTGCTTTTTTAATTGCAGCACCATTAGCATGGTGGGCAATATATAAATGGCTGCAGGATTATGCATACAAAACTGCTATGAGCTGGTGGGTATTTGTTTTAGCCGGTGCTGGAATGTTGTTGATTGCTTTAATAACATTAAGCCTGCAAACCATCAAAGCAGCTGTTGCAAATCCTGTGAAAAGTTTAAGAAGTGAATAAAGTAGTAACTGAGACTTTAATTAATCTTAGCTAATCTTACCCACTATATAATCATTTAAAATTTGCTGGTTGTTTGATTATAAATAATGTCTTATATCTGCATTTAAGCGGATAAATATGAATGAGAAATTACAGATGTTTTATAACCGCCTGCTTAAAGTGTATAAGCACAAAAGCAGGCAGGCAAAGCGTTTGAGCGTTTCCTGCTATCGTATTTATGACCATGATCTTCCTGAATTTCCGTTTGCAATTGAATTGTATGATGATAAGATTTACGTTGCAGAATATCGACGCAGGCATAATATGAATGATGAGGAACATGAAGCATGGCTGCAGGAATCTTTTAAAATAATAGCTGATATTTTAAAACTGCCAGAAGAAAACATTTACAGCCGTGAACGCAAACGTTTAAGCCATCGTGAAAGCCAGCAATATGAAAAGCAAAACGATGCACAGCAATTTTTTATAGTTGAAGAAAACGGTTTAAAATTTTTAGTTAACCTCACTGATTATTTAGATACAGGCTTATTTCTCGATCATCGTGTTACAAGAGAACTGGTGCGCAATGAAGCCGAACATCAAAAAGTGCTGAACCTGTTTTGTTATACAGGCTCGTTTTCTGTATATGCAGCAGCGGGAAAAGCACAATCTGTTACTTCGGTTGATCTTTCAAAAACTTACTTGCAATGGGCAAGTGATAATTTTATTATTAATGATTTTAAAGATAAGAACAGGTTTCGGTTTATTCATGCTGATGTTTTGCAGTATTTAAAAACACTGCAGCCAAACAGTTTTGATACCATCATTATTGATCCGCCAACATTTAGCAACAGTAAGCGCATGAAAGATTTTTTTGATGTGCAGCAAGATCATATTACAGTTATAAATGATGCGCTGAAATGCTTAACATCAAATGGTATTATTTATTTCAGTACAAATTATTCTAAATTTATTTTAGATGAAGCAAACATTAACGCTTCAACAATAAAAAACATTACTAAAGCAACTACACCGTTTGATTTTGAAAACAAGCTAAAGAGGGTTTGTTATAAAATTGAAAAGTAGTTTACGGAAATTAGTTTCCTTTTTTTATTGCTTGTAATTCATCATTAGTAGCATCCATCAATACATAAGTTTTAATGTTACAGATAAGCATTTCATTCAAAGCATTTATAACATCTTTGTAAGATGCGTCATTGGTCGGTTTTATTAATAATACTATATCTGAATCGCTTCCAAATTTTTTTAGCAGTTCTTCTTTCTTTGTTAATATAGCTAATCGTAACTGATCATCATGTAAAAACTTTATATTTTTTATATCATTACCATTATAACTAAACACGGTATTGTTTGCGCCAAGAATTAAATTAAGCGTCTTGCTTACCGGAGCTTTAGATGAGTCTTTAATATTTTTATCATTTGGAACTTTAAGCATTAATGCTTTTGGTTGAGAAAGTGTAGTGGTAAAAACAAAAAATGAAATAAGTAAAAAACCAAGATCAACCATTGGTGTAAGATCTACTTTTAGGCTTGCTTTATTAAGTTTTGCAACACCGATTTTTTTTCTGTTTGAAGATTGTATAATTTCTGCCATGATAGTTTATATATAAGATTAAGATGTTGTTGTATTCCATAAACAATTTAAAATTATTGCTGAAAGTATTTATTAGATAAGCGGCTGCGGGATTGAAGTGGAAAACCCGCAATGAGAGGCTGGCGTTGTGTTTTGGCGTGAGGATTTGTAACGGAAAGCCCGTACTAAGCTGATATTTTTTTGTAGGATGAGAGCCCAAAAAGTTTAAGTTGAATGCGATGACACATATTCAATCTTTCTCCAACTGCTTCTGCATTTTTCTTACACGGTCTTCAAATTTTTCAGAAGATAAATTATAGCGGCTTAAGCTGTCAACAATTATAGGAAAGGATAAAGGCGTTAATCGTTGCGGGAATTTTAAAATGATATCATTGTTGCTAATGCGTTCTAATGCTGTGCGCAAACGCTGTTCTTCCATTTGCTGTTCGAATACTTCATGATATGCCTGTCTTAATAAGATATTGTTAGGATCGTATTCGCTGAACACTTTAAACAACAACGATGCAGAAGCCTGCAAATGTTTTGCTTTTTTTGGTTCGCCGGGATAACCTGTAAAAATCAATCCGCCGATAACAGCTATATCACGAAACTTTCTTTGTGCCATTTCAACTGAATTCACACTGCGTTGTATATCGGTTATTAAATTTTCTGTGGTGAACAGTTCACGCACATTAGTATCATCAACAGGTATGGGCTGATCGCTTAACAATTCAAAACCATAATCATTCATAGCGATAGAAAAAGTAATGGGAGTAAACTGGCTGATGCGATAAGCCAGCAATGAACTCATGGCTTCATGAATCTGCCTGCCTTCAAAAGGATATACAATTAAATGGAAACCTTCTCTTGCCTCAATTTGTTCAATTAATAATTCATCACTTTGTGGTATGTGCGATAATTGTTGCTGCAGTTCAAACAGCGGCCGCAATGATTTCATTTCGATCATATCTGAACTTAAAGCCTTATTAAATGTGCGGCGCAATATCATTCCAAGATTTGCAGTTAAGCTCATTCGTCCGCCCATCCAGCTTGGAATAATAGATTTTTTTTTGGGTGAATTACGCACATAAGCCGTCATCTCTTTTATCATAACAAGCTCAAGATTTCTGCCTGCAAAAGTGAATGCATCGCCTGGCTCAAGCCTGCTTAAAAACCATTCTTCAATCATGCCGATATAACCACCGCTCATCATCTTTATTTTCATCATAGCATCGCTTACAATGGTTCCAATCTGCATGCGATGACGCATGGCTATACGACGATTTTTTATACGAAACAAACCTTTCTCATCAACTTCTACTTTTTTATATTCATCGTATTGTTCCAATGCTCTGCCGCCGCCGGTTATTTGTTGCAGCAGTTCACGCCATTCATCCATCGTAATTTCTGCGTAACAAAATGTGTTTTTTATTTCATGATAAATTTGTTGCTCGTTAAAGCCTTCGCCAATCGCCAGCGTACATAAATATTGCATGAGGACATCAAAACATAATAACATTGGTTGACGGCTTTCAATCACATTCTGATAAATAGCAGTTTGTAAACCTGCCGCTTCAACCAATTCTAATGAATGCGTTGGAAGAAAATAAACTTTGCTTATGTCGCCGGGCTGATGTCCACTTCTTCCGGCACGTTGCAAAAATCTTGAAACACCTTTTGGCGAACCAACCTGTATCACTGTATCAACCGGGCGAAAATCAACACCTAAATCCAAACTTGCAGTGCAAACAACTGCTTTTAGTTTTTGCGCATGCAAAGCTTCTTCAACCCAAATTCTTAATTCATGTTCAATACTTCCATGATGCAACGCAATAGCACCTGCAAACTGCGGTGCAATATTTAATAAGGTTTGATACCACAGCTCTGCCATGCTGCGTGTGTTAATAAATACCAGTGTTGTACTGCTTTGTTCAACGATGGGAACAATTTTTTCGGCGAGTTTAATACCAAGATGACCTGCCCATGGATACTTTTCAATTTCATCAGGAATGATAGAAAGCATTTGAATGCCTTTATCCATTTTAGCTTTAACTACTTCGGCATTTTGTTTTTGTTTGATTGATAACGAAGCAAGCAACACTTCTTTGGCTTCATCAAGATTACCAATAGTTGCGCTGATGCCCCATAAGCTAATGGCTGATAACTGTTGGCCAATAGCCATTAGTCTGCTTATTGCTAACTCAACCTGCACACCACGTTTGCTACCGAGCAATTCATGCCATTCATCAACCGCAATTATGCGCAATGATTTAAAAAAGTTTGGATAATTTTTTTGCGCTAATAACAACATCAAACTTTCAGGTGTTATTATCAACACTTCAGGCATGTTGCGTGTCTGCCTTTGTCGTTCATTAATTTCTGTATCCCCATTACGCATAGCAATATCCCATGGCATATTAAGTTCATTCACCACATCCTGCATGGCACGTGTAATGTCTTTTGCCAGGGCACGCAAAGGCGTTATCCATAATAATTGTAAGCCGTTATTTTTTTGTGTTTGATATGAATCAGGATGTTCGTTGATGAATTGAATAATACTTCCGAGAAAAACAGAAAAGGTTTTTCCGCAACCGGTTGGCGCATTTACTAAACCACTTTTTTTATTAATAATGTGTTGCCAGGTTTCCTGCTGAAAGCGGAATGCCTGCATATTTTTAGATGCAAGCCAGTTAGTAATAACAGAGCAACCTTTTGTGCTTTTAAGTTTCAATACATGTGATTAATGAATACAAAGATGCTTGCATTCAAGCAGAAATAATCACACAACGTAATGAAGATAACAGAGACTATGAATTATACGAATGATGTTAACTTTCAACCAACTGTTCAACAGCAATGTTTAAAAAGTTTGGGAGAATGTGATCGTGTGTCCACAAAATTTTATCAGGATCATTCAATTGATCAATCATGCTTTTCCACTTTGCTTCACCATGATTTTCAATCACCGTTTGCTTTTTTTCTTCGCTGTTCAAATGCATTGTCATGCCGGATGGATCTGCTTCAGGATGAAATTGTGTACCGATAAAATAATCATTAAAACGTATTGCCATTAAAGCCCGTTCAAGATGTGGAACATGCGGACGTTCTTTTTCAATAGCAAGAATTTTAGCACCCATTTCATCCATGCGCTTTTCATTGGGCGTTATAACCTGGAAGTCTCGGCTGTCAACTGCATAAAAAGGATTTTTCATGCCATTAAAAACGATTTCATTTTCGCCATCTTCGGTCATGTATATCGGGAACACACCAAACGATGTTGACTTGCGTGCACATACATCTGCAATCTTAAAATGCCTGCTGGCTAACTGGAAACTGTGGCAGATAAAGAAGATATGTTTCTTTGGATAATTATTAAAAGCCTGGTTAAATTCATTTACTTCATCTATCCATTGCATGTATTTATTATCCCAGCTATGGCCTTCTGATTCTAATGGTGAGCCAGGCCCGCCACTTGATATATATACATCGTAAGAAAGATCAGGCAATTCTAAATTTTGTCTTACATTAAATATATCTGTCTGTACTTTATGATTGTTATTTACACTCCAATCTTTTATTATCTGATGAATGCAGCGCATACCCTGGTTTGCAAAACCATTATTCATGTCAAGCACTGCTATTTTTATTTTTGTATTGTCACTCATAAAGCTGCAAAATTACAAAATTTAGGGTTGATGATCTTTGGGTAGTTTTCAACAATTGCATAATAACTAATGAACGCGTATTTTAAAGGGTTAAGCGTTTTTATTATTGCTTTTATTCTGCTTGTAACCGGTTGTTTAATTTAAATTGCCGTTACTATAATTGATTGTTTAATAATTATACACTTTAAAGATTTGCCTGATGAAAAAGAATTTCTTTTTTTTTCTGTTGATGTTGTTTTGCCTTAGCCAGCTTTATTCTCAATCTAATTTCATTCAAAATATTTATGCAAGAAATTACATAAACCTTGATGGCCGGTGGCATTATATTATTGATCCTTTTGAAACAGGCTTTCGCGGTTTCCAGGGCGCTAAAGCGGATGATGATAATAAACTGGGCGGCTTTTTTGAAAACAAGCAGCAGCAATCAAAATCTGATTTAATTGAATACAACTTTGCAAAAGCACAAACATTAAATGTTCCGGGCGATTGGAACTCGCAAAGCGATCAGTTATTATATTATGAAGGAACGGTTTGGTATGAACGTGATTTCAACTTTCATCCTAAACCAA
>CAZZXW010000161.1:0-7288 GCA_964658095.1 uncultured Parafilimonas sp.
CATTAAAACTTCCTGCACATCGGTTGGTTGAAGGCCTGCTTTTTCAACGGCAGCTTTAATGGCAATAGCACCTAATTTTGTGGCTTCAACATCTTTTAATGCTCCGCCAAAACTGCCAATAGGAGTGCGAAGTGCTGAAACTATGTAAACTGTTTTTCTATTCATTATTTTAATTTAAGGAAAAATACCCAGCTCTGCATAGCTTGTTCCCACTTTATTGATAGCAACAATATAAGCAGCAGTGCGCATATCAGGAATAGATGGATTGTCTTTCCAGCAATTTAAAATCTCTCTCGTTGCTTCAATCATAGTTTGCTCTAAGCCGCTGTACACAAGATCTACTTCATCAGGGCCGTGTTCAATCATTATTTTTTCAGCAGCATTCACATGCTTGCCGGTAAGTTCTTCCATCTGACCAAGAATGTGCTTGTTAAGGTTTTCAGTAAAACGTTTTTCCATTCTTCCGTAACGCACATGACTTAAATTCTTCAGCCATTCAAAATAAGAAACCGTAACACCGCCTGCATTTAAATACATATCCGGAATTACCAGTGTTCCTTTTTTAGCAAGTATTTCATCTGCTTCGGGACTAAGAGGGCCGTTTGCCGCTTCGCCGATGATCTTCGCTTTAATTCTGTCAGCATTATTTTTATTGATGACATTTTCCAATGCAGCAGGAATCAATATATCACATTCAAGTTCCAATGCATCAGGACTATAATTTATATTTTTTGCACCTGAAAAATTTAGTATGGATTTGTTTTGCTTTCTATGTTGAAAAACTTCTTCTTCATTCAAGCCATCTTCATTAAAAATAGCACCTTCAAACTCGGCAATACAAATAACTTTTGCACCGTGCTCCCTAAAAAATTTTGCAGTGTGATAACCTACATTTCCAAGGCCCTGCACAATAACACGCTTGTCTTCAATGCCTGTTTCCAAACCTAATTTTTGCATGATGTGAGGTGTGTTGCACACTTCCCGCACACCATAAAAAACACCAAGGCCGGTTGCTTCTTTCCTGCCGCGAACACCACCTTGTGTAACAGGTTTGCCGGTAACGCAACCCATTGCATCAACTTCGCCTGGGTGCATAGCCACATAAGTATCGAGAATCCAGGCCATTTCTCTTTCACCGGTTCCGTAATCAGGCGCCGGCACATCAGTTCCTGGGCCAATAAAATTCTTTTTTACCAACTCGGATGTATATCTTCTTGTAATCTTTTGTAACTCCCATGCGCTATAGTTTAGCGGGTTAATTTTTATACCACCCTTAGCACCGCCAAAAGGCACATTTACAATAGCGCATTTATAAGTCATTAAAGCGGCAAGTGCCATTACTTCATCCATATTTACGGCATCGCTAAAACGAATGCCACCTTTGGTTGGTGTTTTATGATGAGAGTGTTGTGCACGATAAGCTTCTATAACCTGAATGGAACCATCATCTCTTCTTATCGGAAACTTCATCCTGTAAACAGAGTTGCATGTTTTAATCTGATCGAGAATACCATTTTCCCATTGTGTAAACTTTGCTGCCTTGTCGAAGCTTTTTACAACGCTTTCAAAAAAATTATACTGTTGTTCTGCCATCGTTAGATATTTTTTAAATTTCAAGATTAACTAATTAACGTTCGTTGTTATTGTTTATAAAAATTTTTATCCTATCCCGTTTTGTCTTTTTCTAATTTTTTAATTTTTCTGTCAAGGTTAATAAGATAAATAAACAATCCAAGCACAATAACAACGGCAACTGCCATCACTACAAAAATTTTTCCGTTGCTGTGCATAAAATCACTTGGTTCTTCTTTACCATAATTTAATTGTTGGGCATAAACGCCTGCGTACATCAAACTAAAAGAAAGAAGAAGCAATACTCTTTTATAATTAAGCATGACTGAATATTTTTTCTTTATAAATGAGCAATCTTATGCGCAACGTTGTAATCCAAACGCCAAGTAAAGTCCAGCCGATAACTGCCGGCCAAAATACAACCCGCATTGAAGGTGCAAGGTCGGCGCCGTTTAAACCGGGATTGCCTGTGCTGCCTTGTCCGCCAGGATGTAATGATTCTGTTAGCCTTGGCATAATCCATATAGTTGGAAACAACATGGCATAAGCGAAAATGTTATAAACTGCACCAAGGCGTGCACTTTTATTTTCATCATTAACAGAACCCTTTAAAATAAAATAGGCGAAGTAAATCAGCAAGGCAATAGCTGCGCCATTTTGTTTAGGATCACCACTCCACGGTTTACCCCATTGATAATTTGCCCAAATTGAACCTGTAATTAAACCAAGCACACCAAATACAATTCCGCTGCGTGCATATTCAGTGGCGTAATTATCATGTATTGTTTTACCTGAAGAAAGATATTTGATTGAATAAATAACAGAAACAGTAAACAGCACCATCATTCCAAACCACATCGGCACATGAAAAAAAAGATTGCGGATAGATTGCTGTAGCCTGCCATCAAGTACTGGAATTTTAACAAGAAAACCCATGGTGCAACTATACATCAGCAAAACAAAACTTAAAACTTTCCACCATGCGCTTCTAAGCATATCAAAAATTGATTATCATTTCTGCGGCGCAAAGTTAGGGCAAAGCATTTCAATGAATGTATAAATAATCATAATTAATCACGCCATAAAAACGGAAATAAAATAATGGCAAGTGCAACAATTAAAATATCAAGACACAATAAAACTGCAACCATTTGCCACCAGCCGGCTTGTATCGCATCATTAAAAGTGATGGCTGAAATTTTACCTAATAACAATAACTGCGGCACAATAACCGGAAAACCCATGATCGCCATTAACGCTGCCTGTTGTTGCGCTTTTGCTGCAATGGCTGCAAGAAAAGTAAACACAAAACTTAAACCCGTTGAACCTAAAAAACTAATCAGCACAAATTGAAAAAAATGATTAAGCGGATTGCCTAACAACAATAAAAAGATAAGCAGCGTTAGCAGGCTTATCATCAACATTAAAATTGCATTAAACAACAGCTTTGCAAGCACATAATTTACAGCACCGGAAATTGTATAATAATATAACATCCTGCCTTTACCATCCTGCAAAAAACTTTTTGCAACAGCATTAACGGCTGCAAACAATTGCACAATCCAAAACAAAGCGTTCCATATTTCACTTTCCGGCTCGCCTGTGGCCAAATAAATAATAAACACAGTTGCTGCCACATATAAAAGCAATCCGTAAAAAGCATGCTGCTGGCGGGTTTCAAGCAACACATCTTTTTTAAAAAGCGCAACAATTTGTTTTGATGAATAACTCATTATCGCCGCAAAGATATTTTGCAAAATGTTTATTGATAAGTATAAAAGCAACTAAGTGCATTCATGTTTTTGCACTTATATTTGCGGCTCAAAATTTTTATTGTGGCTGTAAAATTTACCAAAGAGACTTATTTGTACTGGTATGAATTAATGCAGTTGATACGGCAGTTTGAATTAAAGGCTGAAGAAATGTATAAGATGGCAGGAAAGATCCGCGGATTTTTTCATGCTTATGTTGGGCAGGAAGCAATTGCTGCAGGTTGCATGACAGCTACAAGGCAGGAAGACATATTTATAACAGCTTATCGCGATCATGGTCTTGCTTTGGCAAAAGGTGCCAGCGCAAATGCATGCATGGCTGAACTGTATGGTAAATCAACCGGGCTTGCAAAAGGCAAAGGTGGCAGCATGCATTTTTTTAGTAAAGAACATTTCTTTTATGGCGGCCATGGTATAGTTGGCGGACAAATTGGTGTAGGTGCAGGTATTGCTTTTGCCGAACAATATAAAGGCACTGATAACGTGGTGCTTTGTTTTTTTGGTGATGGTGCTGCAAGGCAAGGCGTGTTACATGAAACATTTAATCTTGCGATGTTATGGAAGATACCCGTTGTTTTTATTTGCGAAAACAATAACTATGCAATGGGCACTTCGGTGGAAAGAACATCAAACGTAATTGATATTTATAAGCTGGCTGATGCGTATGAAATGCCCGGCGATAAAGTAGATGGTATGAGTGCAGAAGCTGTTCATGATGCGCTTACAAGAGCTGTAAAACGTGCAAGAGAAAAAGGCGGCCCAACATTGCTTGAGATGAAAACCTATCGTTATAAAGGGCACTCCATTTCAGACCCGGGGAAATACAGAACCAAAGAAGAGCTGGAAGAATACCGAGGTAAAGATCCGATAACTTTAGTTTTAAAGACAATAAAGACGAATAGTTTTGCCAGTGATGAAGAGATAAAAACAATTGATGACCGCATTGCAAACATTGTTGAAGAATCAGTAAAGTTTGCAGAAGAAAGCCCCTGGCCGGATGATGCTGAAGTAATTAAAGATGTTTACACTGATAAGAATTACCCTTTCATAGTTGACTAAATAATATTCAATTTTAATTTATGGCTGAAGTACAAACGCATACAGCACATGCTGATGATGTTATTTTAAAAGCAAGAGGTTTCTGGACAAAAAATCAAAAACCAATTGGTATAGCTGTTATTGCACTTGTTGTAATTTTTGGTGGTTGGTATGTTTATCAAAATTTTGTGGTTGCCCCAAAAGAAGAAGAAGCACAAAAAACAATGTTTAAAGCTGAAGAATATTTCAGGCAGGATTCTTTAAACCTTGCTTTAAAAGGTGATCAGTTTAACCGCGGTTTTATTTATATCATTAATAATTATGGTTCAACCAAAGCCGGCAATCTTGCAAAATATTATGCTGGTATTTGTTATTTAAGAACAGGAAATTTTAATAAGGCGGTTGAGTATTTAAAAGATTTTAGTACAGATGCAAAACAGGTGCAGATGATGGATTACGGTGCATTAGGTGATGCTTACAGCGAATTGAATAAAAATGATGATGCCATCAATTATTATAAGAAAGCTGCCAATGAATTTACAGATGATGCAACCATGAGCAGCGAGTATTTATTTCGTGCAGCCTTAAAGCTTGAAGTGTTAGGCAAAACAAATGATGCACTGGATTTGTATAAAGAACTGAAACAAAAATACCCAGCCACAGAACGTGGTTATTCTGCTGATAAATACATTTATCGCTTAAGTATTGTACCAAATGATTTGAGTGTAAAGTAATGGCTTCAAAAGGAAATACATCATTAAGCAAAGGCATTCCCAAATTAAAGAATGCCTTTGTAGTTATTGTGAAAACCGAATGGAACAAACTTATTGTTGACAAGCTTGAAGAAGGTGCTGTAAATGTTTTCAATCAACAAAAAATTACATACAAAACTTTAGTTGTTCCTGGCGCTGTAGAAATATCTTTTGCAGTGAAGGCCTATGCAGAAAGCAGCAAGCAAAAAGCAGACGCATTTATAACTTTAGGTTGCGTTATTAAAGGCGACACACCGCATTTTGATTACGTATGCAAAGCTATAACAGATGGCATTGTTTCATTAAATATGTTGTTGGACGCACCAACGATTTTTGGCGTGCTTACAGTAAATAATGAACAACAAGCTTTAGATAGAGTAGGAGGAAGTGAAGGCAATAAAGGCGAAGAAGCAGCCATAACTGCACTTAAAATGATTGCATTAAATAAACAACTAAAAAACAACTCCCTTTAGGGTTGGGGCATGAATGTTCAAATTTTTATACCATGTTTTATAGATCAGCTTTATCCTTCCGTTGCATTTAACATGGTAAAAGTTTTAGAAAAAGCAGGATGTAAAGTTTCGTATAATACCAATCAAACATGCTGTGGACAACCGGCTTTTAATGCAGGTTTTTGGGGAGAAGCAAAAGATGTTTGCAAAAAATTTTTGAAAGATTTTAATGGCGATGATTTTATAGTTGCACCAAGTGCAAGTTGCGTTGGCTTTGTAAGAAATTATTATGAAAAGATTTTTGAAAACTCAACAGAACTATCAGCCATAAAAAAAACACAAACACGCATATTTGAGTTGAGTGATTTTTTAGTGAACGTTTTAAAATTTACTAAATTTAATGCCAGCTTAAATGCTGTTGCAACATACCATGACAGTTGCGCTGCTTTACGCGAATGCAATTTGAAACAGGAACCACGTACTTTATTGAATAATGTAAAAGGCTTGCAATTAATTGAAATGAATGATGTGGAAACTTGTTGCGGTTTTGGCGGCACATTCGCAGTAAAGTTTGAACCGATAAGCATCGCCATGGCTGATCAAAAAATAAATAATGCAGCAGATACAAAAGCTGAATACATCATTAGTACAGATATGAGTTGCTTAATGCATATTGATGGTTATTTAAAATATAAACAGTCACCTTTAAAAGTGTTGCATCTTGCAGATGTGCTGGCAAACTTTCATTAAATGCTTTTTGCTTGCTCATTAAAAAACCTGCTAAGCTTTCACTTAACAGGTTTTAAATAAAAATAAACAAATTATTTAAACAGCAACCTCTTCTGCAGGTGCATTAAACTCTTTGCGAATAATGTTTAACGCAGCACCAGCTTTAAACCATTCAATCTGCTGTTCATTGTAAGTATGGTTAACTTCAATGGTATCAGATTCACCATTTTCATGATGCAACATAATGGTAAGCGGAACGCCGGGTGTAAATTCTTTTAAGCCTAAAATATCAATCGTATCATCTTCCTGCACTTTATCATAGTCTTCTTTGTTGGCAAAGGTTAATGCCAGCATGCCTTGCTTTTTAAGATTAGTTTCATGTATGCGGGCAAAGCTTTTTACAACAATAGCACGCACACCTAAAAACCGCGGCTCCATAGCCGCATGTTCCCTTGAACTGCCTTCACCATAATTTTCATCACCAACAACAATAGTTCCTATACCGGCGGCTTTATACGCTCTTTGTGTAGCAGGAACAGAGCCATATTCGCCGGTTAGCTCATTCTTCACAGAATCAGTTTGATTATTAAAAAAGTTAACCGCACCAATTAAAAGATTGTTTGAAATGTTATCAAGATGGCCGCGGTATTTTAACCACGGGCCAGCCATTGAAATATGATCGGTGGTGCATTTGCCTTTTGCTTTAATCAATAGCTTTAAGCTTTTAAGATCAGTGCCTTCCCATGCAGCAAATGGTGCAAGCAATTGCAACCGTGTAGAATTCGGATCAACCGCAATTGTTACGCTGCTGCCATCTTCAGCCGGTGGCTGAAAGCCGGGATCATCAACCGCAAAACCTTTTGGTGGCAGTTCATAACCATGGGGCTCACTTAATTTTACGTCTTCGCCATTATCATTTTTTAATGAATCAGTTAAAGGATTAAAGGCAATGGTTCCTGCAATTGCCATTGCA
>CAZZXW010000162.1:0-2799 GCA_964658095.1 uncultured Parafilimonas sp.
AAATTTAAAAGAGAATTTGAATGTGGTTAGCGAGTAAGGGTTACGAGGTGCAATTAATTATGTACAACGTAATATGCAAATGTATTGAATAATGATGATTTTATTTAAAACACAATGGTAAAATCAGGTTTGTTCAACCGGCGCAGAAAATTTTTTAGGTATTGATTTTTCAACCCGCATGCGATGGTGATAATTGTTAAACAGGCTTTTATATTGTATAGAAAGTACTCCAAACACTCCTTCTTTAAGTATACGTCCGCTCATTTTGCTAGTACCTATCTTACGGTCTTCAAATGCAATAGGAACTTCTTTTATTTTAAAGCCAAGCTTCCAGGCTGTAAACTTCATTTCTATCTGGAAAGCATAGCCAATAAATCTTATTTCATCCAGGTTGATTGATTCAAGCACTTTCCGCCTATAACAAATAAACCCCGCTGTAGGATCTTTTACGGGCATAAAAGTGATGAGCCTTGTATAAATAGCGCCGCCCTTTGAATAAATGTGCCTATCTAACGGCCAGTTAACAATGCTGCCACCCTTTACATACCGGCTGCCAATGGCGACATCATACCCATCTTCTTTACAGGTTTTGTATAAGCGTTCAAGATCTGTTGGTTTATGTGAAAAATCCGCGTCCATTTCAAAAATATATTCATACTTATTTTCCGTTGCCCATTTAAAACCGGCGATGTACGCTGTGCCAAGCCCAAGCTTACCTTTTCTCTCCTTTATAAAAAGCTGGCCTTTGTATGCTTCATCTTTCATCATCTGTTTAACTGCATCTGCAGTTCCATCAGGTGATTGATCATCAACAACCAGAACATGAAAATTTTGCTGCAAAGAAAATATTGCTTTGAGAATAATCTGTATATTCTCTATCTCATTATATGTAGGTATGATAACTAACTTTTCCAAGCAAATCATTGGGGTTTACCGAAAATACAATATCCGATTCAATAGGATAAATAAAAAGCCAAAATTTATAAGGTAATTTTTTTAATTAATGTACGGTTCAATATTTCTGTAAGTTTTTGTTTGGTATTGAGCGGAAAGTCGCCCTTCATAATCCAATCATAATATTGTGGCTCAGCTTTTAAAACCTCCGTAACACTTTTGCCTTTGTGCTTGCCAAAATTAAATATCTCTATGCCATCTGCTATTATCATGCGGCGTGCAAAATCAACACAATCTTCTTCGCCAATACAATTGAGAATGCTCTCTAAAGTTGCACCAATTTCAGGATATCGAACCACCTGTGCATGTAAAATTTCGAGTGTTGCAGCTGCATCGGCTTCTGCACTATGTGCATTGGTAAGTACTTTATTGCAATAAAATTTATAAGCGGCAGAAAGTGTACGCTGCTCCATCTGGTGAAATATCTTTTGTACATCGACCAGCTTTCTTCCATCCATAGAAAACTCAAGGCCTGCTCTTAAAAATTCTTCAATCAACATGGGAACATCAAACCGGTTGCTATTGTATCCACCCAAATCACAATTATCCAAAAATTGCTTTATTTCATTGGCAACCTGTTTAAATGTTGGTGCATCTTTTACCATTTCATTGGTAATGCCATGTACATCACTTGAACATTTTGGAATAACTACCTGTGGGTTTATAAACTTTCTTTTAGTAAGTGTGCTACCATCAGGCATCAGTTTTACAATTGCTATTTCAATAATTTTATCAACAGCTACATTTATACCGGTTGTTTCAAGATCGATAACAGCTAATGGACGGGAAACCTGAAGGCTCATTTAAGAAAGATTGGTTTACGAAAATAATGTAGTTTTTTATCTTAGCTCTAATATCATATACTTTTATATCTTTATTTTCGTTTTACTTTTTTATTAATTGATACTGTTTATGCGTAGATTACTTGTTGTATTTACAGGTATGGTTTTATGCTCAATGTTGCTTGCATCATGTGTGGAAAGCCGGAGTTCAGCCTGCCCTTCTCATGACCCGAATTATTTTTCAAGGAAAAGATAATTATCTGGTTAAAGAGCGCCCGATTACAATGCGCTGTACTTCGCTTGTTCCCTCATATATCTGGGTGATTTTTGCATCACGCATCATGCGTTCAACATGATATTCTTTTACGTAACCATAACCGCCGTGTATTTGCACCGCTTCTGTTGTTACCCACATCGCCGTTTCTGATGCAAAAACTTTTGCCATAGCAGAACTGATTGAATAATCTTTTTGATTGTCTTTATCCAACGCAGCTTTATATACTAATAATCTTGCAGCTTCAATACGCGTTGCCATATCTGCCAGCTTAAACTGTATTGCCTGGTGATTAATTATTTCTTTACCAAATGACTTGCGTTGAGTTGCATAATTTAAAGAACGTTCATAAGCTCCGCCAGCAATACCCAAAGCCTGTGCTGCAATACCTATTCTGCCTCCGTTTAAAACCTGCATGGCGAATTTGAAACCAAAACCATCTTTGCCAATCCTGTTTTCTTTAGGCACTTTTACATCTGTAAACTGGATAGAATGCGTATCGCTGCCGCGGATGCCCATCTTATTTTCTTTGGGGCCAACCATAACGCCAGGCCAGTTTTTTTCAATTATTAAAGCATTAATACCTTTTGACCCTTTTGAACGATCTGTTTGCGCCATCACCAAATAAACACTTGCACTTGAACCATTGGTTATCCAGTTCTTTGTACCATTCACTAAATAATAATCGCCCATATCTTCAGCAGTTGTTTGTTGTGATGTAGCATCACTCCCTGCTTCCGGTTCACTTAATAAAAAAGCACCAATGTATAAATCATTTTCCTTTTTTGC